>CAZEER010000019.1:0-27451 GCA_964511215.1 uncultured bacterium
ATCAAATTGTAGCAATGATTCTCAATGTGATTTCAATAATGATGGATATATAAATATATTTGATATATGTGCAACAGTTGATTGTATTTTGTCTGATTGCTGGTATGTGGAGGATCTATACACAATTCACAGCAGTATAATTTTTAAATATATATCTGGGGGAACTTTTACAATGGGTGAGAGCGAGAGTAGCTATCAAGGACCTCCAGGGAGTTATGATGCTTATTTACATACAGTAATATTAAATCCATTTCAAATTAGTGAGACAGAGATTACGAATGAACAATACGCTCATTTTTTAAATGGTGCTTATTCAGTTGGACTTATAGAGGTACAAGTAGAAACTGATCCAGGTCCAAATAGTGGAGATTTGTTAGTATTTGGTACCGATTCAGCACCGAGTGAATTTAGCGGAATGGCTTTGTATAACTTAAGTGGAACAAGGGTAATGAAAGATCATGATAACTCTGATGGAGATGATGACCCATTTACGGGAGTTATAGAGCCAGAAAACCCTCTTAATATTGCATATATAGGTTATGATGAATTAAATACTGATAGCCAGTGGTTTTATATTAAAGACCCTGCAAATACTGAACATTTTAACTGGGTAGAATTAACAAATTATTATAATTACACAGATGTCTCACATCAATACGATACATCAGTTTTATTAAATGACTATGATGACTGGGAAGAATTGGAAGATTACCCAAATAATCTACCTACATTATTTCAGGTAAGTCATTGGCCTGCAACTTTTATTAAATGGTACGGTGCAAAGGCATTTACATTATTCTATGAAATTAAATTACCATCAGAAGCGCAATGGGAGTTTGCTGCACAAGGAGGCGCTGAGTTCGTTTATGCAACAGAAGATGGAAATGTTTATGGTGATGGCACAAGTGCTAATTGGAATTATTTAGAAGAAAACCCTTCAAGAGGACATGTGTTAGATGTAAAGATAAATGGACCCAATCCTTATGGTTTGTATAATCTAGCAGGTAATGTTTGGGAGTGGGTTGAGGACTGGTATTCTTCAGATTTTTACAATAATTCTAATAATTCGATTGACCCTATTAATATTGAGGATTCGGGATTTAAGGTTAGACGAGGCGGTTCTTGGAATTATCACCAAGCGCCATTAAAATCATCAGCTAGAGCCGAGGATGAACAATTTAAAGGAAATGATCATTTTGGATTTAGAATAGCACAATAAATCAAAATTAGCAAAGTGTGAAATAGAAGTTCAAATCCCATATCATGGAGTTTTTTGTTTGAAGGATGATGGTTAGATTTAATTATGAATTATAATAGTATCGTTTCTTGTGTATTTATCTTTATTCTAGAGTTTCTCTATCCCCAAACGTTTAATGTGAAACCCTATATACAAAATGTAAAAACAACCTCGATCCATATAATGTGGGAAACGAATTCTACAAACGAATCAGAAGTCCAGTGGGGCCAATCTATTGATTTGGGCTTTAATACAGAAGCAGATTTAACTCATCATACAAATAATTATTATATCCATCATGTCTACCTAACAGACCTGAGCCCAGATACGAGATATTATTATAAAGCTATTACTGGATCTCTGGAGTCTGATATATTTGATTTTGTCACCCAAACTGATTCTGATAGTGAAGCCTCGATGACTTTGGTTGCAATGAGTGATATGCAAAAAGACTGGAATAATTTTAATAAATTTCAAGAGATTATTAACCAAGGCATAATAGCGTATTTTGGTCAAGATGAGAGTATAGAAATAACTGACTTATTAGACTTAGTTATTATTCCTGGTGATTTAGTTGATAATGGATTAAATCATAATGAGTGGAGTGATCATTTTTTTGGTCCATCTGAACCATTATTCTCGCATATACCTGTATATCCGGTTCTAGGTAATCATGAGAATAATTCATCACATTACTTTTCGTATTTTAATCTTCCAGAGAATGGTACAAACGGTTATGAAGAACACTGGTGGTGGACAGACTTTTCTAATGTTCGTATAATAGGTTTAAACTCAAATTGGGAATACCAATTGGCCATCCAATTAAACTGGTTGGAAGAGGTGTTAGAAGAAACGTGTTTAGATACTAGCATAGATTTTGTTTTCGCTCAATTACACCATCCTCATAAATCAGAGTTATGGGTTCCTGGAGAAACAAATTTCACTGGTGATGTGGTTGAATTATTAGAGAATTTTACAACCGATTGCGGTAAGCCCAGTATCCACTATTTTGGGCATACACATGGTTATTCTAGGGGGCAGTCCATTGACCACAGGCATGCAATGGTTAATGTTGCATCAGCAGGAGGAGCCATTGATTATTGGGGAGAATATGAGCAAACAGATTATCCTGAATTTTCAGTTACACAAGATGAATGGGGTTTTATTGTTGTCGATGTGGAAGCGGGTCTTGATCCGAGGTTTACTCTAAAACGTATTAGTAGAGGGGATGATGATACTCAGTTGGATAATGTGTTAACTGATCAATTTACTATTCGTATGAATAATAATCCGCCTGATATACCAGTCCCTGTATATCCAATAGAAATTGAGGTTTCACCTGATTCGGTCTGGCTTTGGGGAAATACCTTTTCTGATCCCGATAATGATTTACATGGATTTTCTCAGTGGGAAGTATATACAGAGTGTAGTGAAGTTGTTTCACCGATAATCAGTATTTACGAATCATATGAGAATTGGTATTATGATGTTAATACCCAAGAAGGGAATAGTTTAATAAATGAATTAATAACGGGTTTAGATGGGAATATGGAATATTGTTGGCGTGTCAGATATCGAGATAAAGGTCTGATGTGGAGCGAATGGTCAGACCCTGAATACTTTACAACAGGAGAGTCACTTTATTCCCCAAATCTTTTAATTAATCCAGGTGCTGAAAATGGGACATCAGGATGGACAGTCGAAGAAGGAGTTTTTGAATCTTTAGAGGCATCAGAATGTAATGGTATTTCTCCTCATTCGGGTCAGTATTACTTTTGTGTAGGAGGGCTTTGTGAAGAGAGCCAATATGCAGAAGTTTTTCAAATTATCAATGTTATGGAATTTTCAACTTGTATCAACGAATCTATTACTTTTGTAAAGTTTGGTGGGTTTCTTTCTGATTGGAGTGGTTGGGATCAACCCGCAATGTTTATAACATTTATTGATCAAAATGGTTCGGAATTAGGTTCTAGTGATACAATAGCAACTTTAAACAGCACTTGGACTGAGTTTGATACATTACTTCTTATCCCACCTAGCACTCAAGATATAAAATTTACATTAATGGGAACACGTAATGGTGGCCAAGATAATGATAGTTATTTTGATGATTTATTTTTAAGAATAATCCAGGATGAGACATGTACAGATGAGACAAATATTGAGAGTCAATTATATGAAATTCCTATGCAATTTAATCTAAAACAAAATTATCCAAACCCTTTTAATTCATCAACAAATATTTCATATAAAATCTCAAATGATAGCTTTGTAAATATTAATATATTAGATCTTAAAGGTGAAAGAGTAATGTCTTTAATAAATAAATATCATTCTGCAGGTAAATATTCAATTGAATGGAATGGAAAGAATGAACAGGGAGCATCTGTTTCAGCAGGGTTATATATATATACCTTTAAAGTGGAGGGCAATGTACAAACAAAAAAGATGCTATTACTGAAATGAATTAATTGATTCAATTAGTAATTTAGATAGACCATTGAATTATAATTCAAACCTTTTCGTTAACGTATTTATATATTGAAATCCTGGATAAATAGAGATTTTTATATGAGATGATGTAAGGATTTAAGTATATTTAGTTTGAATAATGAAAATTGTTTAATATTGTGAAAAATCTATATAAAATCTTTTTTTTATCAGTCCTTCTAGGGCAATATGAATATAATTTAGAAGATATAAATCCAACATCAGAAAGCTATGGAGAATTAGTTGGAACTTCATATTTTGAAGGCAATATTACTTTACATTACTTTGGACACTTCACATGAGGTACATGCACTGCTCGGTTCGAGCAACTGAATGAATTGTATGATAATCTAAAGTCAGAAGGATTGCCAGTTGAATTAATTGGAATAGGAAAAGATACACACATAAGTGGCTCAACAAATTGGACTGATGATAATGATGCTTCAGTATGTGCCGATGAATCTCCATTCCAAATTTGGACAGATTGGGGTGCAAGCCAGCGCGACCTTTACGTGCTTGATTTTGATGGTTCTTTGGTACTGCATCAAAATGTATCAAGTGGACTACCAGATAATTTAGAAAATTTACTGTATAGTCTAGCAAATCCATTAACTACCGCCTGTATATTAGGTGATGTATATGTTAGTGAGGGTCATACTTCTGGGAGTCCTGAAGATTATATTGAAATATATAATTCCGGGGAGGATGAGTGTTCATTAGAAGGGTTTCAACTTGATGATAATGAAGAACTTGATGATTTTACTTTTGGTAATGTAATAATACCTGCAGGAGGTTATTGGGTTGGATATGAGGATCAGGATAGTAGTTTTTCATCAGGCCTTAGCTCAAGTGGAGATATTATTGTCTTTGCTGATTCTTCGGGAACCTCATTGATAGTTACTTTAGAACCATCGTTGGAATACGATGGCCTAGAGTTATCTCAAAGTTTTAATGAAAATGGAGAGGGGTGTTACACAAATCCGACACCTGGGGAGGCCAATGGTGATTGTATTACACTTGAGAATGATATTGAGAGTATTATTCTTGATAATTTCAGGATATATCAAAATTATCCGAACCCATTCAATCCGACCACTCAGATAAGATATGAACTTCATGAAGATGCCTATGTCAGCGTAAAAGTCTATGATGTAATGGGGAAGGTAATTAATAATCTGATCATGAATTCGCAAACTGCAGGCTATAAAACAGTGCGATGGAATGCTACAAATAATGTTGGGGAATCCGTTCCAACTGGGGTTTACATTTATGAAATTCAAGTAGGTGATTATAGCCAAAGAAAGAAGATGATTCTTCTTAAATGATTACATATCCAACACTATCTCTAATTTACGATTTCTTATTATTTTTGACTTCTCAAGATTAATATGAAGATGATGATAGGAAAATTCAATAACTTGAAACCATTTTATGGTGGGGTTTTTTGTTAATGTGCTGTTAGGTAGCTTATACTATGAATAAAGGAATAAAATGTCAGAAATCATTATAAATCAATCTGTTGCAATCTTATGTGATGGTAATAATATTGAGCGGAGCATTCATGAAATGTCCAAGTCGAAAAAAGCTATGATAAATTTTGATCACCTTATACCTAGACTATTAAATGGTAGAGGATTGAATAGATTAATTTATTTTCGTGAAGGTAAATCTATTTCCGAAAAATTTGCTGAACGGTTACATGAGAATTATTATGGCTCTGTAGTTCCATGTCATAAATCAGCGGATATACCGCTCTCGATTAAAGCAACTCAACTTGCCTCTAAGGTGGATACAATAATTATTATGTCAGGTGATTCTGATTTTGTTGAATTAGTTACACACCTAAAAGCAGAAGGAGTTCGAGTTGAGATCGCTGCTGTAAAACAAACAACAGCTAATATACTAATAGATGATTCTGACCATTATCATGAGATTACTAGTGACGATTGGTTTATTTATAAAGGATCAAAAAAATCTTCATATACAAAAAAGAAGTAATAAAATTGGTTCGCCCAATCTTAAGGCTAAGCAACTGCGATAAGCCTTGGGAACTCCTGGTTTTTTTATTTATTTAGAGTGTATCTTTTAGTATGGTGAGTTCTATAAGCGATAAGTCATACCCTAAGGAAATTCCTGTTATAGATGTTGCACCACTTTTCAATCCTAATAATAATTCAAAATTATTAACAAAAACTGGTGATAATATTAAAAAGGCATGTAAAAATGTTGGTTATTTTTATATAACAAACCATCAGATTCCCCAATATCATCTTGATACTTTGATTAAATTAATTCGGAAATTTTTCAATCTTTCATTAGAAGAAAAAATGAAAATACACATTGAAAAATCAGAGATATTTAGAGGGTATACTCCTTTAGGTAAAGAAATTACCAATGATAAGTATGATTGGCATGAATGTGTTGATTTTGGGCTAGAGGCTAAAGCAATTAATTCTAGACAACTAATAGGACCTAACCAGTGGCCAGATAATCCAAAAAATTTCAGAAGAGCGCTAGAAATTCATTGGAATCTTATGATCCAATTGGGAAGGAAAATTACACAAGGGTTGTCTATAAGTTTAGGGCTACCCAGGAATTATTTTGAACCGTATATGAATAAATCCCAAAGTTATATGCGAATTACAAATTACCCTCCATATAATGGTAGTAAGAAAAAAAATATTGGAGATGGAATTGGACCTCATATTGATTATGGTTTTTTAACCATTCTATTACAAGATAAAGTCGGTGGATTAGAAATTAAAAATACCAATAATAAATGGTTTAGTGTTCCAATAATACCAGATACCCTTTTAATTAATATTGGTCATATGATTCAGCGCTGGACTAATGATTACTATATGGCAACAATTCATCGTGTAATTCCACCAAAAAATGAAATGCGTTGTTCATTACCATTCTTCTTTGAACCAAATTTTGATACAGTAGTTTCTCCATTAGAAAAATTTTGTGGTAAACATAATCCATCACATTATAACCCCCTTCGTTTCGGAGATTATCTTACAGATACTTTTAAAAATAGTTATTCGGATATCGTTAAATAAATTAATAATATCGTGATATTTGCTTTTTTTTAGTTAGGAGATATATTCCGATCAAGGTACCAGTCCATACTGTGCTTAAAAGAGAACAAACCCAGAATGGCATATAATAAATCTCATTATATATTGTGTATAATATCACGCTGTAGATTGAGATTATTATAATTATTTTATTTATTGGGACTATCATCAATTTCCAAGCAAAAAACCAGTTAATGTTACAGATATTAATAGAATCTAATATTGATACTCATCACAAAAATTGGTCGAGGTTTTTTGTTTGCAGGGTAGTAACTATACGTTAATAATAAAAATATAGAAAAATTAAAATAAATAGTAAGTTGAAAAATTGTACTAATACTGGAAGATTATTTTTCAATTTTATCCAAGTTTTAATAATTATTCTTAGTTGTCAAAGTGCAGTTTTACAATTTATGGTGTATTTTTTGTTTGGTAGATGATAATTAGATTCTGCTAGAATTACAAAGAAAGGAAATATTAAAATGAAGCAAATTATCTTGGTAATCACATGTTTATCGTTCATAACTGCCTCCAACGATTATCCAGAAGAAGTAAAAGCGATTTTTAAATACTATCAGCACAAATATCAGGTATTTAGCATTGAAGATCTGGATAAAATAAAATTAAATACTAGATCAAATAACTTTCAACCTAATACAGGCCGTGACCCATCACAGTTAGTTGGTGATTGGGAGGGGCAACATCAAGAAATGGGCTTGTACATAACCGTAGGTACGGATCAGGTTGCACCTACAATGGGAAGTATGAGCGGCTTTGAACCCGCTAATGGTGGATTGAACATTACACATGATGAATTCACAACAGAACTTAATTATATGTCCATCGGTAGTATCTTTGGCAGTGATCAAGGAAATGGTAATGCCAGCGCCCTTGAATTCGCACAAGATTATGTTGACAGTGCAGCAACCCTACAAGGTTCGAGCCCGTTTGTTCTAATGGAAGAGTTTGAATTGTCCTATTTTTCTTATGATTCAATTGTTGGTGGACTAGGAGGCGATGATCCAGAAAATTGCGAGATTAATTGGCCTGAGGACCCGTATCACATGGCAATATATTCATTTGTTTCAGAATATGTGCTAAATGAAGGGGGAAGCGTTGGTTGTTTTACTGAAGACTCGAACTTAGATCAGACATATGAATATGTAGCGCTTGATATGGAGCAACAATGGTATGAAAGTGGCGGGGATGATGGAGAGGGTGGTGGAACAGAATTTATGTTCATGAATTTCGATATAATGAATCTATTCTTGATCATCTTTGGTATGACCCCAGTAGGCGTAGAATATCCAACATTAGTTATTTTAAATAAAGAGGATGAGGATGTGGAGGCCATGGCTTTAGTTTTTATTCCTGAGGGATCATATGTTTCACTTGATTCTGAGGATATATCTATAAATGAAGACACATTTGAATTTACTTTTAGTGATCTAATGATGGTTGATTCAGTCGGCGCTACCCTTAATGTTGATGGTACCATAGGTCCAGATATGTATGAATTATTAGCTGGAGTTGAGACCGAGATACCGCTTCCATCCATTTTTTTTGATAGTCTTTCCACAGAAAGTGAGTTCTATTTGAGTTTAAATGATGATGGTACTGGTATGGACATGGAAATATCAGAAATAGATGAATATTATGAAACATTTATGGATACGAACATATCCTATTTTGAATGGAGTGCTTCTGATGATTCAGTTTTTATTTCGTACCTAGATGATGATGGCTCGGTTACAGAGGGTGATAACCTTTTTCTTTCATATTATTTTAATGATGATACTCTAGTACTTGGACAATCTATAAACCCATGTACTGATCCTTACTATTATTATTACTATGATTCATACGATGAATGTTTTCAAAACACTGGAATTGGTAATTACGCTATGGGTGTCTATGATATCCAGGATTTTTATCAAGAAATGGTGAACTATTTTACTATGATGGATGCTGTAGAGGTGTCTGATGAAAGTAACATCCCATCAGACTATAAATTATATGCACCATACCCTAACCCATTCAACCCTTTTACTACCATACGATATAGCCTGCCAGAACAAGCGAACGTTAATATAAGTATTTATGACATGACAGGTAGACTAGTAAACAATCTTGTAAACGGTACACAAAGTGCCGGTTTGAGATCGATACAATGGAATGCAAGAGACTATAAAGGTCTTACTGCACCTGCAGGGGTCTATCTTTACAGAATAAAAGCTGGGAACTTCATGGATGTAAAGAAAATGATTTTATTAAAATAACCAGTATAAAGTTTTATATCCTGTGAATGAGTATGGTGAAGTAAACATAATCGATGCCTTATTATTAATTACATATTTGTTAGGGAGACCTATCACCATCACAATTGAAAAATTCTGATATGGACTATAATCTTGAAATAGATATTTTTGATGTAATTGCTTTATTAGATGCATCGATCGATTAGAATTATATTTTTTCTTACTAAAGATAATAGACCAATATTTACTGAAAAGTGAATTTTGTGATACTGCATACGGATTACATAAATATGATGTATCTAAAAAGAAAAGCACTAAAATACTTTTTGGAAATTTCTTAGATTTAAGAATGAATCAATTGATTAATGAATTTGAAGAAATTACTAGATGGCCCAAAAAAAGAATAGATAAAGAATTTATCGTTAATTTTTTATCTACTAAGTTTCAACCTGGGATAGAATATTCAGAGAAAGAGGTAAACTTAATAATAGAAAAACATCATATTTTCAATGATATTCCCTTGCTGAGGAGAGAGTTGATTTCCAAAAAATATTTAGCAAGGACACAAGATTGCTCTAGATATTGGAAAAATTAATATTTATACTCATTTTTTTGTTTGTAGGAGGTTAGGTAGATTATTTTATGGAAATTCATAATAAAATTCAGTTGTTTACTGATGGTGCATGTAAGGGTAATCCAGGAATTGGTGGATGGGGTGCATTGATAAAACAAGCCAAAGGAGTTAATGAATTAAAAGGCTTTCAAATACATACAACAAATAATAGGATGGAATTAGTTGCTGTGATTGAGGGTCTTAAATCAATCAATAAAAATGAAAATATCCAAATCATTACCGATTCAAAATATGTTAAAAATGGAATGAATCAATGGATTGTTAATTGGAAAAATAATGGTTGGCGAACAGCATCAAAAAAACCTGTGAAAAATAAAGAATTATGGCAAGAATTAGATACGTTAGTTCAAAATTACAATATTAATTGGAAATGGGTAAAAGGGCATTCAGGCGATCCAGGTAATGAAAGGGCTGATCAATTGGCAAATGAAGCTATTGAAGAATATTACGAAAAAAAATCTAATTAGAGTCCATTTATAAATAATAATCAATTATACTATCATTATAATTAATTTTTTTCGTGATATGTGATATAATTATTGGATTTATGCAGAGCTTTTGTACATTTTATAGATCTTTATTTATATAAATAAATGGGTTTACTTCAATCATTTAAGAGATATTGAAAATAATGTTAATGATTGGTATAGTTAAAAAGAGTAAAATAAAGGAGTGAACTGAAAAATGGTTCAATATCTCATAGGCAGATAGATTTTTCAGTTCAATTAATGGAAGGGAAAATTTATTTGTTCGTATGAGTGTAATGAAAATGAATGGTTTATAGACTTTAATTTAAAAATAGGAAGTTAATTCAATATCCGGAATTGATCATGGTAGTCTCTGACGAATAATTAAACTCTAAGGTAAGGTATCTATTATGTTTATAATTAAATATCTTATTTGAATTATTAAGGAAAAATAATATGCTTTATGATGATATAAATGTGACTAAAAGAAAAACAATAACAAATGGAGCTAAGTACGATTTTTATATCTATAATATGCTATCGCTAGAAAAAAAGTACTCAAATGGGAAATTTGGGAAAGGAGATACAGTGATAAGTAAAATTAAAGATTTCAAATTGCAAGATGATGAAAGTGAAGAAATGCTGGATGTAAAACTCAGATGCTCAAAAAAAATTGACGATGCAATGGATGGATTTGAGCCAAAGGAGAGTACTGAAATATTTAACAAATGTTTAAAAGAATTAGAAGATAATGGTTTGGTGAGAGTTAAATCTAAATAATCAATTCTCTTTTGATCAGTTTTATGGATATTTTAGAGGAAAATAAAATAGATATTCATGTGGTTTTCTATTCTTTTTTCCTTATATAAGATTTTTAACAGTTTGGGGATTATTTTTTTAATTGCTCTTTATCCCGCTAATATATATTTAGCATATACAGGCGGCTTAGCAATAATCCCAACACCACATTTTGCATAGGATCAATTACTAATTCAATTCATTAGCATTTATTTAGCACATTGGTATTCAAGAAGTGAATAATTTTGTCATATCTATGGAATTTCAACTTTATAGTATGATGTTTAAATTCTATTATGAAGAATATTTTCGCAAGAGGTGGAATTGAGTTTCTAGCAGTTTTTTTAGGTATTGCATTATCCCTTTGGGTGGATGATTATCGTGAATCAAAGGAATTGAGCAATCGTTTAGCGGATGACTATAAAAAAATTTATTTTGAAGTAAAATCAAATATAAAAAATATTGAAAATATTATTAGCAAGAATAATGATTATATATTGATTGAAGAGGAGTTAATTGATATCCTTAACGGAAGAGAACCATATAAATATGAAAATGTTGTTACCCTAATTGACAAACTAACAACGCCAACTTATTTTGGAACCACAACAGCTTATAGGACTTCTGTAGCAAGTGGAAGGTTCAATACTTCAGAGAATGATACATTAGCAGAGCATATTTCCTTATTGTATGAACATTATTTTGTGAGACTTTCATTAAATGGAGATTTAATAGATGAACGCATGAGAGATTTTGAAAAAGAATTTGCAATGCCTTATTTTAAATCTCGCTATAATCAAGAGAATATTGATACATTAGCCTTAAATAAATATTTCTTCAGTAATACATTTCACAATGGAATATTGTACCTTCATGATTTGAGAAAAAACTGGTACATGGAGCGTCTTATTGATACCAAAAATCAACTCTATAAGGTTAGAGATCTTTTAAAGCCCTGATTCTTGGTATCCTTATGTCAATAGAATTATATCAAATTTCCTCAAATTTGTAAGGGTTTTTTGTTAGAGGATAGGTAGTTTCGAATATGTGTAGGCATATTTTCTTTGTATTATTTATTTGTTTTTTAAAAGGAGAGACCTTAACAATTATTAAGGGGGATATTAATAAAATAATATCTGATGATTTAATAAATATTCGAACATGTCCTGATTACGTTGATTCTTGTATATATATTTGCAATGATGCTTCTATCAACCCATGCCACCCCGAAAACCTCTTTCCTATTGCTATTGATACGAGTGGTACAGAGGAAAGTACAGATGGTTCTCGTTATAGAATATTTTTCCCGTGGGAATACAATGGTATGAATGCAGATAAATTTATAGTTACTGCTTCTTGGCCCTGTCTAAGTCCAACAGCGGTTTATGCAAGTGGTAATTATGCATACTGGGATATATATGGTAATGATGAATGTCCTGGCACTGTACAGGGTTCTATTTGGTATGGTGAGGATTGTGAAGATGAAAATGGCATTATAGGGTCTGAAAATTGCCAAGAACTAGTTGGTCGATTCTGTTTTGTTCCGGGTGATACATTGAATTGGTCTGAGAATGCTGATCAAAATATAAGTACGGATTTTTGCGGTGCTTGTTGGATGTCAGAACCAGCGTGGAGTTATTATGACACTGGATTATATTCTGACAGCCTTTTATTCCCTGAAGTATGTGATGTATATGACCATTGCCATCATAGCGCTCCTGATAGTATTCTATGCGGTGTGGGGTATATGGATGAAGTAGATACAACTTCTGTCTTTATTAAAGAGAAACATAATATATTAGAAAATTATTCAATAATTAATTATCCTAATCCATTTAACACATCAACTAATATTTCATATGAGATATATAATACTAATTATATAAGTATAGCAATATATGACCTAAATGGCAATAATATAAAGAGTCTAGTGAACAAGATAAAGCCACCTGGAAAGTATCTTATTGAGTGGAATGGGGAGAATAGATATGGTTTGCCTGTATCAGCGGGAATGTATATATATACATTAAGCATTGGAGAGTATACGCAGACAAAGAAGATGATTTTATTAAAATAAAAAATAGATTAAAATCGATTCAATCCTATAACTGATAAAATAGGTAAATATATTAAAAATTAAATTAGCTGATCATTCTAATTGAGTAAGATTGTTTTTTTACGGATAATATTATGGAGGATTTAATTTTTTGTTCCAACGCATAGTTTATAAAGTTTTTTTTGAAAAATAAATAGTATAGGTATGAAAAAGACACTAATAGTTATATCTTATTTTTTAATTATTGTGGTGGTTTCTGCCACAGCATATTTAAATCTAAGTCCACAATTTGGGACAAATCCCTCTAATAGTCAAAAAAAGAAATATGAAAATTTTGATAATTATAATAATGGCGAGTTTAAGAACTTAGATAAATTCAAAATGATGACTGGTGAAATGTCGATGGTGAAATTTTTTAAAAGTGATTCAATGCGTAGGCCAAAATTTGATCTAATCCATGATGAGATTGATTTAAAAACTTTTTTAAGTTCAGAAAATAGTAAAATTAAAATTTCTTGGTTAGGTCATTCAGCATTTATATTAAATATTGATGGTATGATTGTAATGTTAGACCCAATGCTGGGCGATTATGCGTCCCCGCTGCCACTTCCATCTTTGAAAAGGTATAGTAGCAATATTGCATTTCCTATTGAGCATATTGATACTATAGATGTAGTAGTTTTTTCTCATGATCACTATGATCATTTAAACTATTCAACCATACAAAAGATAAAAAATAAGGTTAGAGTATTTTATGTTCCATATGGTATGGGAAATCACCTTAAAGGTTGGGGTGTAAAAAGCGAATCAATAATTGAATTAAATTGGGGAGATAGCAAAATAAATAATGGAGTAGAATTTTTTTGTTTGCCAACCTTACATTTTTCTGGTAGAGGTATCCTTAATAGAAATAGTACTCTTTGGTGCTCTTGGGCAATAATATGCAATAATGGCACCATTTATTTTAGTGGAGATAGTGGATATGGAAGTCATTTTAAAAAAATAGGTGAACAATATGGTCCATTTGATATTTCATTAATTGATTGTGGACAATACAATTCTGCATGGAAATATTCACATATGACGCCAGAACAGGCAGTACAAGCCGCACAAGAGTTGACAAGTACCTATTTTATGCCAATCCATTGGGGTGGTTTCACCCTTTCTACTCACTCATGGACAGAACCGGTAAGAAGGGCGCTAGAGTATGCAGAAAAATCAAACCAGAAAATAATTACTCCGAGATTAGGACAGATTGTGTATTTAGATAATAATAATGATCATTTGCAAACCAATTATTGGTGGAATAAATACTATTAACTTTTTTACCACAATAATAATTAACTCATAATTCATTTTATCACAGATGAATCCTAATAATATATTTTAATTAATAATATTTTGTTCAGATGAATAAATATGACGACTCCAATTTTATAGTTTTATTTAATATGATATTCAACTTTGCAGGGTTTTTTATTGATATCTTGAGAAGTAGATTTTATTTATGGTAAAATATATTTTTATGCTAATTGTTTGTTATTCAACTTACGCACAGGACAGTCCTTTGGAATTTTATACCCAAGAAATATTTGAGACAGAGATTGTTTGGATTGATAATGATCTATCTGGTGTCACATTAAATAATAATACTAATAACTTGTACATGATAGAAGATGACAACGGTATGATATGGGAGTCAGATATAGATTTTAATTATATAAGAACTATAATTGGAGCAGAATTTGGAGATGCAGAAGATATTATTTATTTAAATAATGATGAGTATGCGATTGTTACAGAAGAGGGGAAATTGTTTATCGGATATTTATATTATGGAGAGAATAATATTGATATTAATAATTTTCAAATCATTACATTTAGTGATCATGAAGGCAATGATGGAGCGGAAGGTGTTACATATGATTCTTTAAGTCAAATATTTTATATAGTGAAGGAAAAAGAGCCCATGGAATTTTATGTATTTCAACGACCTACTCATAGTAATGATACAACAATCACAGTTGAAATACCATTTGATGCTGAGATAGAATTTTCGGGAATTATTAGTGATCTTTCATCAATTGCTTTTGATTATCGTACAAATCGTGTTTTGATTGTAAGTGATGAAAGTCAAAAAATTATCGATGTTAATCCATCGAATGGTATGGTTTTAGGAGAGATTATACTTAGTGGTATGGAGCAGCCAGAAGGACTATGTTTTATAAATGATAATCATGATTTGTTAATTGTGGGTGAGCCAAACTACTATACTATTTATTCGAATATGAGTGTTTCAGGTGATTTAAACTTTGATGGGCAAATTAATTATTTTGATATGGAAATTATTATAGAATATTTAATTAGTAATATTGTCTTGTCATCATTGCAGTCTGAAAATGCAGATTTGAATTATGACCAAAAAATTAATATTATTGATGCATTGCTCATTATAGATCTAGCAAACAATTAATAGAAAAGAGTAATTCTCATGCAGAAAATACTTAAGATTACTGTATTTTAAGTTTTCTGATTAATAAGCGGCTAATATTTAAAATGCTTAATTTTTTCACCTTCATCTCCAATCTTAGTCATTGCTTCAATACCCAAGTTTATATGTAGGTCAACGTATTTTCTGGTTACATCTCGATCCATTTCTTCAGTTTTGACTCCCTCAGGTATCATTGGTGTATCACTAACTAATAATAAAGCACCTCTATTAATTTCATTTGCAAATCCTGTAATAAAAATTGTAGCTGTTTCCATATCTATTCCCATAACACGTACCTTGCGCAGGTATTGTTTAAATTTTTCATCATGCTCCCAAACTCTTCTATTTGTTGAGTAAATAACGCCTGTTCGATATTCAATTTTCCCATCGACTAATAATTCTGATACGTATTTATGAAGTTTAAAAGTTGGCATAGCAGGTACTTCTTTTGGAAAGTAGTCATCGCTAGTTCCTTCGCCTCTAATTGCAGCGGTAGGTAAAATAAAATGACCGATCTCTGTAGTCTTTTTTAAACCTCCACATTTTCCTAAAAAAAGAACGCCTTTAGGTTTAATACAGGATAATAAATCCATTATTGTAGCTGCATTTGCACTTCCAATACCAAAGTTTATAATGCTCAGTCCATCATTATTAATTGCAGAAGTCATTGGTCCACCAATACCACTAATTTTTGTATTAAAAATTTTTGCAAATTTTTCAACGTAATTTTGAAAATTTGTCAATAAAATCCAATCTCCATAATCTTTTGGATTAGTGCCAGTATATCTTTTTAACCAATCAAAGGCTATTTTTTCTTTTTGATTCATTGTACTATTTTATGTTTAATTTAAATTAATTAGTTCAGGATATAGAGTCCACACAACTTTTCTAAATAATTATTATTAAATAATATAAGTTCAGATTTTAGTATAATTTATTGTTGCAAGAATAATATTTCATGATTTAGACGTGTTATATATTTAATACATTCTGGGTTAATTGATTTATTTATTGATGACTTTTATAGTTAGAAAAATGATCGTTATATTTAGAAAAGACACGATAGTTAAATTCAATAAAATTAATAATACTTTAACAAGTAATATTTTTCAGTCATATTCTATGAAGATGCATAAAATTCTAGTTGTTGTGATGGATCTTATTTGGTTTTCAATTGGTACAGAATATACTTGAAGAATCAAAATTAAAATCCTTAAAGCTAAGGGAAATCAGATTGGGAGAATTTATTTTTCAGAACATTATGAAATAAAAGGATCACTAAATATTCATCAGGAGTTTTAAATGAATAAGAAGTATACATTTGTAATTTTAATTTTTACTATAGTTGTATATGGGCAACAAGAAAAATACAAAATAAGGTCAAAATATAAACATTTAAAATTAGTTGATAATTGGATATTCCAATCAATGGAAACTATCACTCAGGCAGAAGTAGAAGAAAAAGAAACCTTATATAAAAATGATGATAATGTTGAGACTTTAACATTTCACAGATCGGGCTCAATGTCATACACCTCTTTAGATAGTGGTAAAGATAAAAAGGGTAGAGGTAGATGGTTTATAAATGATAACTATTTAAGGATCATAGCTGACTCTGATACAGTAGATGCCACATACTATATTACAGGAGATATCCTTACTATTATAATATCTGAAGAAGAATCTGAAGAATTCTATGGGTACAAAAATATTGTAAGATATATTAAACAATAACCTTCTTGAAGTGATTTAAAACTTTGGCTTGGATTACTAATTAGAGATATAGGCTATAAAAACGATAAGGAGAATTTTAAATGTAGCATAAGAATTGGTCTTGTTTAAAATGTAAGAACAGAGATTGTGAAACTGATAA
This sequence comes from uncultured bacterium, assembly GCA_964511215.1. Taxonomy (GTDB): domain Bacteria; phylum Fidelibacterota; class Marinisomatia; order Marinisomatales; family UBA1611; genus CAZEER01. The sequence goes on from CAZEER010000019.1 coordinate 17,388, forward strand.
GATAAAGGTAGCTAGAGGTTTTTGGCCAAAAATATTTAATATACAGAGAGGCAGATATACCTCATCTACTTGCTCTAAATGTACTTATACACACTTTTTTGAAGTTCAATCTGCTTCCCAGGTTGGCAGATATTTTTGATTTTTTCATTACTTAATTTTCTATTTATAATCATAAGAATAGTTGATATTCATTCTTATATTAATATAGATATTTTCAAAAGAGGTATTAAATGAAAAATACATTAATATTGTTATTTGTAATTTCTGGATATTTATTTTCACAAAATTCAAATAGTGGAAATAATTCTGACCCACTATCTGAAACTCCATTATTCCCAATCCCACCAGAAATGACTTTTGAAGAATATAAGGATATGAATAGGAGGCTTTCACAGGCTTTTTTATGGTCATCTATACCCGTCCCAGGAATTACTCACTATTATGCTGGAGAAAAGAAAAAGGCAAAACGCTTATTTTATATCGGACTAGGCGGTGTTGCCTGTGTTTTTGGAGGAATTATATCTATGGATGAACCTACCTGGCCCATTGAAGATGAAAATATTCATGTTGTTCATAACCGAGGAACAGAAAATGAAAGATGGTTTGAAAGAATTCCAGTAAGAATGGAAGGCGATGCCATCATACATTATGAACTGAAGGAAATTCAGAAACAGCAGAATGGTGATGGCGGGGGTTTAATAATCCTTGGTCTAGCTATACTTGCAGGCGACTTTATCTACGATAGAATTAAAGGATTGCAATTACTTGAAGAAAAACGAGATAGAGTACGGTTTAAATATGGACAGCAATTAAAGTTTTCATATCAACCAACTATTGACTATTCAACTGGTAATCCCCGACTAGGATTAAATTTCTACTTTAATTTATTTAATGGTTAACAATTAGCTTATGGTAATTGCAACTTTTGTTTAACTATTGAACAAATAAAATATATTTATTTTTGTTCTTTTTTTTATAATCAATCTTCTAGATGGTTTGTTATATGAATAATTACAAGTCATTATCATTGATTCTATTGGTAATGTTCAACTGTTGTACTAGAAAAAGTAAATCAGGAGATATAATTCTTATTGCACCATCCTATACAATGAATATAAAACAGCCATGGGCTGAATCAATTGTAATTAAAGAAGATAAAATTGTTTTTGTAGGTGATAAGGATAAAGCATTGTTATATAAAAACAATTTAACACGAATTATTGAAAAACCTAACGGCATGATTTTACCAGGATTTATTGATGCACATGTCCATCTTTTATGGGGTGGAATAGAAATGAGTGAATGTAGTTTGCATGGTTTGGCAACAAAAGAACAATTATTCCAGGCTATTCAAAATTACATTAATGCAAACCCAGATTGTGAATGGATTCGTGGTAGCGGGTGGGAACTCCCCATATTTCCTAATGGCAATCCACGCAAGGAGTGGCTAGATAAAATTAGTAAAAATAAACCTATATTTTTATTATCAGCTGATGGTCATTCGGCCTGGGTAAATTCAAAAGCACTATCATTGGCCAATATTAATAGCCAAACCCCTGAGCCAATTAACGGTCGAATTGAGCGGGATCCAATTAGCAATGATCCTTCTGGTATTCTGCGTGAAGATGCAATGGAAATGGTAGAATATTTTCTACCAAGATACAGTAAAAAACAAATCGATACAGGATTAGAGATTGCAGTTAAAGAGGCTAACAAACTTGGTATTACCTCTATATTAGACGCTGGGACTGAAAGCTATACATCAAGAGACTATTTAGATAGTATATATGATGGTCTAGATTCTTACAGGGAAGCAACAAAAGATGCACAATTATCTATAAGAGTTTCAGCGACTCAATATGCTCGTCCTAAATCTTGGAGAAAAGACTTATTACAAATAAAGAAACGTAGATTTAGAAATAAATTTGCTGTTATGAATACGATCAAAATATTTGCTGATGGTGTTATAGAAGGAGGAACAGCTGCCCTCATAGAACCCTATGAGGGTACAGATAATTATGGAATTTTAAATTGGAACCCCGATACCTTAAAAAATGCTGTAGCTAAATTTGAAAAAGAAGGGTTCCAAATACATATTCATGCTATAGGTGATCGTGGAATAAGAATTTCATTAGATGCATTTGAGTATGCTAAAAAGAAAAATAACTTGGGAGATACGCGGCATATGATTACCCATGCGCAATTAATTCATCCAAATGACATATCTCGATTTGAAGAATTAGATGTTATAGCCAATTTTCAAGCACTTTGGGCTTATCCTGATCAGTATATCAAAAATTTAACCTTACCAGTATTAGGTCCGGTACGTTCAAATTGGATTTATCCTTTAAAAAGTGTTATTAAATCTGGAGGACGCATAACTGGAGGCAGCGATTGGACCGTTTCATCTATGAATCCACTGCACGCTATTGAGGTTGCAATTACAAGACGTGAGTTAGGTAAACAATATGGAGAAACGTTAATTCCAGAAGAAGCTGTAGAATTAGAAAACATATTACGTGCATACACATTGGATGGTGCTTTCAGCATTTTTAATGAGAATGCTGTTGGGTCGCTTGAAATAGGAAAATCAGCTGATATTATTATTCTGAATAAAAATCTATTCCAGATCCCTTCACATGAAATTCATGATACAGGTGTAGAAATAACAATTTTTAATGGTAAAGTTGTTTATGAAAATCATTAACTATATTCTATAATGAATATTATAGTTATTTATTTATTTATTTTGAATATCATATATGGTCAGATTGATTATGCAACTCAAATTCAACCTATTTTTAATAATCATTGTATAGAATGCCATGTCTCTATTAATGGTTCAGGTGCACTAGAGCTTGATTCTTATGACTATCTTATGCAGGGCGATAGTAATAATGGACCTGTGGTAATTCCATTTAACGCTGACAGTAGTCTACTTTATAGAGTTTTATTACGTGATTCAGTTATAGTACCCAATGAGCCAATTTGTTGTCGAATGCCAAAAAATGAAGACCCATTACCCCAAGATGATCAGCAAAAAATATATGACTGGATTAATGAGGGTGCAATAGGACCTAATATGTCAATAAATCATAAGGATTTAAATAACCAAATAATATTTACATATCCAAACCCATTCAACTCAATGATTACTATTACATTTTTTTTGCGAAATAATACTAATGTAAATATTATTATTTATGATATGATGGGTAGAGTTGTTAATAATCTGTTCAGTGGTGAGCGAAAAACAGGGGAACAATTAATACAATGGAATGGGAAGGACACCAAGGGGAATCCTGTGTCAACGGGTGTCTATTTATGCAAAATAAATTTGAATGAATTTACTCAAACTGATAAGATAATTTTTCTTAAATAAGTTTAGAATGATAGAGATTATCTTTTGAGAAAATCTCTGTTATTTTATTGAAATTTATAATTAGCACGATTAAAATGCCTAGATGAGAATTAGTAATAGAAAATCCTAATATTTTCAATGATTAAAATAATAACCTTGGCTATGTTTACTGGAATTGGATTATTTCAAGAGGCTATATCACAAGAGCTAGAAACACTTGAAAATTATTATACAATTGGTATCCTTTCGCTTGATAAAGGAGAATACACTGCAGCTATAAGTAATTTTGAAAAATGTATTCAATTATCTCCTAATGATGCTAATGCCTACAGGGAACTAGGAATTGTGTATAAATACTTAGGAAATTATACAAAAGCAATTGAACTACATGAAAAATCTATTGTATTAAACCCATATTCAGATAAAACGTATTATAATATGGGTCTTATTTATCATGACCAAAGCAACCATATAAGAGCAGTCAAACTATACGAAAAAGCGATAGAAATAAACCCTGAAAATGTTAAAGCTTTTTTTAATTTAGGAATTCTTTATCACAATAGTGATTTTGATAAAGCTATCTACAATTACAAAAATGCTGCAGCATTAGGACATGTAGAATCGCGGAATTGGTTAAGTAAAAACGGATATAGCTGGTAGGCTAGATATATTTGTATAGTATGTCTTTATTTGGATTCAAAACATTTATATGGTTAATGAGATAATGTGAATTTTATTATATCCATTTTACTTTCTGATATATAATAAATTAAATAATAAATGCATTAATATTCTTCTTTCAAAATTTCAATAATGGTCCAATTTCTATAACATGGGAGACATCTACGCAATTATCACAGCAGTATGCTGGTCGTCTGCTGTAATCTTATTTGATATCTCATCCAAAAGCTTTGAAGCCTTACAGATTAATGCGCTGAAGAATTTTATTGGTGTAATAGGATTTATTTTGACGATTATAATTTTATCAATACCATTCCCAATATTTACCTATTATGAATTGATTATCTTATTATCAAGTGGAATTATAGGAATTGTCATAGCAGATTTATTATTTTTGGAATCATTGCGACGATTGGGTTCGGGAATATCCGCGGTAATAGCAACAATTTATACTCCATCAATATTTATTTTAGCATATATAATGTTTAATGAAATGCTTAATGAAAACTCTTACTATGGTGGAGTGCTAGTTGTTTTTGGTATAGTGATAGTTGCATATAAAATCCCCAAAAATCTAAGCAGTAGAGATTTATATATAGGAATTACTTTTGGCATACTTGCGCAAATCTTTACCGCATATTCTGTACTAATGATTAGGCCAATAATGATCAATCATTCTATAATTATTATTGCCTTATATAGATTTAGTATTGGACTATTTATTACTGTAATAATACTATTAATAAAAAATGGATTTTCTTATGTTATTTATAATTTCAAGCATGGGTTAAATAATCCCAATATAATATTTGGGTCAATATTAGGGACATATTTATCTGTAATTTTTTGGTTATTGGGATATAAATATACATTAGCAGGTAGAGCTGCAATATATAATCAGCTATCAACAGTATTTATTGTAGTGCTTGCAAGAATATTTTTAATGGAACAATTAAATATAAAAAAGATTGTTGGTGTTTTATTATCAATAATCGGAGCAGTAATGGTTGCAATGGCTAAATAAAATTATTAATATGTGAGATTATTTAGGATTTTTTTAAAAAAAAATAATTTGTTGGATTAAAAAAAAGTGTAATAAATTGTTGTCCGTTTAATATAAAGAAAGATAACGTTTTATTTTTATAATATTAGATCAATAAAAAATTAACAATAATGGGAATTAAATAAATGAGTAATACTAAAGAGGGAACCGTGAAGTGGTTCAATGATACAAAAGGCTATGGATTTTTAATGCCATCCGATGGTGGTAAAGATTTATTTGTTCATATGAGTGAAATTAAAATGGAAGGGTTTAAGACTCTAAAAGAAGGACAAAAGGTTAACTTTGAGGAAGGATCTACAGATAAAGGTCCATGTGCAACAAATGTTGTTCCTAAATAAACTTTAGATTCTAGAAACAAAAAACCCCACTTAAGTGGGGTTTTTTGTTTCTAGAATAATTGATAGTCAATTTTCTAGTTTTGAATAGTGTTAAATAATACAGGATGTTTATAAAATTAAATAATATCATAATGATTTTATTTTTAGCGGTTTCGTGGGGGCAAACTTTATACTGGGATAGTGATGTTGTGAAAACCTCTTTATTATCTTATAAATCAGAACTGGTATCCGATGGCTATGTTTTGCCATGGGGCATGTCATTTCTGCCTGATGGTGATTTAATTGTAAGTGATATTTCTGGAAAAATATATCAAATAAAAAACGGTATTAATAAAAAAGTATCTATTACTGGGATACCTCAAGTATTTTTTCGTGGTCAAGGAGGATTACTTGACATAGAAGTAGACCCAAACTTTAATGAAAATAATTTTATCTATTTTTCTTTTAGTGATATCGTGAGAAATACTGCATTTACTTCGATTGCTCGAGCTCAGTTAATAAATAATACATTAATAAATCTTAAAATTATTTTTAAAACTGATGAAATTCATTATTCATCAACTCCGATTCATTTTGGTAGTAGGATTGTCATTGATAATGAATATATATATTTTAGTATTGGAGATAGAGGTGAAAGAGAAAAAGCACAAAACCCACAATTACCACATGGGAAAATTCATCGTTTGTATCTAGATGGCACTGTTCCAGATGATAACCCTTTTTTGAATGACAGTGGTGAGAATATTTCTGTTTGGTGTTATGGCAATAGGAATCCACAGGGTCTCGCAATGAGCGAAAATGGAAAATTATGGGAGTTAGAGCATGGCCCAAAAGGAGGAGATGAATTAAATATTATTAGAAAAGGGATTAATTATGGGTGGCCAATCATCACCTACGGGGTTAACTATGATGGCACTGATATATCATATATTACACATAAGAAAGGGATGGAACAGCCCGTATGGTATTGGACACCTAGTATTGCAGTTTGTGGAATGAAATTTTATTATGGTGAACCATTCAAAGCTTGGGAAGGGAATATTCTTGTGACTTCATTAAAATTTGAATATCTTGAGAGACTTGTAATATTGAATGGTAAAAAAATAGATAGTGAGATTATTTATACTCCTGGAAGCAGGGTCAGAGATGTTGAAGTGGGACCCGATGGTAATATATACGTTGCTTTAGAAGATCCAGGGAGAATAGTGAGATTGACCCCTATTTATTAATCACTTACTGAATTCTTAGAGAGGTAGTATATACTCCTAACTTTTTTGTTTCATTATATTACTGTTATTTTTTCAGGATTTTCCCCATCAGTTCTTTTAATAATTTTGCAGCGGTCATTGCTGTGATGTTGTTAAAGTCCTTTCTGGGGTTATATTCAACTATATCGGCACCTATGATTTCACAATCAAGTTTGGCTATTATTTTAATAATATCTCTTGTTGAAAGTCCTCCTGGCTCTGGGTGAGAAACTCCAGGTGCATATGCAGGATCTAACCCATCTAAATCAATTGATATATATACAGGTTCTTTAAAATTAAAATTGAGTGATGAAGAGAACTCATTCATGGTAACAACTTTTATGTTATAGCGTTCAACTTGTTTTGCCTGATGCGCGTTCATGGTCCGTATCCCAATTTGAGTTAATGATGTAGCAAGTTTATTTTCCATAATCCTTGCAAAGGGTGATGCATGAGAATGGGGATCGTTGTTAAAGCTCTCATATAAGTCAGGATGAGCATCGAAGTGCAGGATATTAATTTTAGGGTAAAATTGGTGGTACGCATCAACGATTGGGTACGTTATACTGTGATCTCCTCCAATGGAGACACAGTAGTTTCCCTTTTTTAATTCTTGTTGAATTGTATTTTGTATTAATTTGAACTCATCTTGGTTATTTTTTATATCTAAACATCCTAAATAGTTGCAGATTTTATTATCTCCAAGATCAATGCCATTTTCAGAAAATTTATTTGTAGCCTCTGAATGGAATTGCTTCATTATTAAGGGAGGCGCTTGGGCTGATCCTGTTAAAAATGATGAGTGAGTATCTGTCGGAATGCCTAAAATTGAAATCATAGTAAAAATTATACTGATAAAATTTATAGATAAAAGTCTATTGTATTTCTATATATAATACCGAAAACATGCATGGAGGACAGTAATGAAAATTCCAAAGATTTTTTGTATTTCGTATTGGATGTAGATTCTGTTATGAATACTATATTAAAACTTCACTTAAGTATTTACTTTATTATTGTTGGATGTAGTCAAAAAGATAATAGTGATGTAAATAACGGGGTAAATGTGGTAAACCCTATATATATTGGGCCATGTAATAGTGAAAGAATTACTATTTCTGAGATCGCAAAAAATGCATTAATGGAATCAGGTATGACGCAATGTACAATGCCCTTTGGAGTATTAATTAGTGCTGATCAGGATATGCCAGAATTGTATCTAGAAATGGCGGGGAAAATATTAGCAGAAATGCTGGATCAAAATATTGATGGTGTTATTGATGATAGTGCATTAATAGAACACGTAACAAATTGGGAATCAGGATGGTTGGCAATGCCCACAAATTTTAATCAATGGGAAGCAGAGCAATTGCCAAACCTTTCAGATTATCTAGGGTATGATATCATAATACCATCATGGTGGATGGGAATACATGAATCTAACCCTGACAATCAGGCAATAGCAGTTATGGTTGAAGAGATTACTCATTTTTTAACGCAATTTGGATATAGTCTGCAATACCCTGATAAATTTGGAGTTGAAGATTGGACATCAGTCATTGCGCAAGAAACTCTCAATGCTCAGTGTATCTGGTGGCAGCATCCTGAAAATTCATGTCCGAATAGTCCTGCTGTTATTGGCGGTGATTGCTCTCATCCAAATTGTGATGTGGTAGAGTTTTATCATCAGGTACTTATTCTGCGCTCTGGGATGATTCCAGGTTGGTTTGGAATAAATTTCCCTGAGTCTGCGAATGATTTAGAATTATTGTTAAGTGATGAAATAAAACAATTATTGGATGATGAAACATATCACCAATTGAAATCACCACTTACCTTTAACTATCCAGTACTAGTGCAATAACCAAATTCAGCTCATATTGTTTTTTCATTATTTTAAAAATACTCTTTCTGGCCACTGTCCTAATTGTGGGCAGGATAAAATTTTCTTTTCATGGGCGAAAATGAAAAATAAATGTAGTAGATGTGGTATTTGGTTTATTGAAAAGAATGGAGACAATTGGTTTTTTCTACTTTTCATTGACCGGGGTCTATTTATTTTCCCTATTATTGTTGGCTATTTTTTCGATTTGAAACCAGAAAACCTTATTTTTTTATCAATTTTCCTTTTTTTAGCTTTTATAATTGCAACCCCCCTTAGATTGGGTCTGTCACTGGCATTCGAATATTTTATTAGAACAAAGATAAATAAAAATCACTAATTAGATAACATGTACCTAAAAATTGAAAAAGTAAATTATTCAAATAAAAAGGAAAGTCGTATCCTTGAGAGTGTACTTGAAAATTGGTTTAAAAATCCTAAAGATTTATGTTTTATAGATCCGAATATAAAGTACCCATTTAAATTTAAAAAATGGGTGAAATTGATTGACAATATTGACAAAAGAAATGATATAAAAACTTTTTGTATTAAAGAAAATAATTGGATGATTGGGATGGGCAATATTCTAATAGATGAAAATAGTGAAACTGCGCAAATAATGCATATTTTTGTGGATGAAAAATATCGTAGAAACGGAGTGGCAATGAAAATGGTTGAATATTTAGAAAAATTAGCCAAGAGTCAAAATATCAGTACGATTGATTTACTGATTATGCCAAAGAATGATCCTGCGAAAAATTTATTCAAGAAAATTGGGTTTAAAGAAATGAAAATTGAAGGAAGAAAAACAATGGATACAATGAAATTCAGAAAAGAATTACATTAATTACATGTGTTATTAAATTCAAAAAAACCCCACTGATGTGAGGCTTTTTTGAATTTAGCTATAGCTTAAAATCTGGTGTATTTAAGTTTACACACCTCTTTATTAAACCTATATTACCATGTAAAGGTCATAGTTGCCTGAGATGCAAGTGGTTGCATAAGATTGTTACCCGTTATAAAGCTTACAGGGTTAGTGAAAAAACCTGGATTTAGGTCAATGTCAAGGGTAAATCCACCATATTCTAATCCTAGGCCATAAGAGACACTTAAATCACCATCTCCCATTGACGACGTTTTGGTAGTTCCATTATCTGTACTGTTTTGTAAAAAATGGGTATTGTTCACGCCTACTCTCGCAGTAGCCCAATCAAGCAGGTTAGTCTCGACTGCAAGGGTGTAAGTTGGGAGTGTGATGGCGGTTACTGTATTATCGCTAGCACCTTCAGTACCACTGTTTGAGGTTGTACTCCTGTATCCAAATCCCATAGCGAATAATAAGTCAGTGTCAGAATTTAGATCCCAATGTCTAAATAGGTTTGTTGTTAAGGCCATATCTGATGCTGTTGCACTACCCCATTCAGAAGTTATATAACCAAAATTCAATAGAAAATGAGAAAACTCCCAAAGTGCCTGCTCTCTTCGAAAG
>CAZEER010000019.1:27551-35416 GCA_964511215.1 uncultured bacterium
GAATTATCCATATCTAGACCAAGTAACATACCCCAACTACCAGAGGCGTAGCCAAAGTTCAGCAAACCATCATTACCATCCATCATAAAAGCATACTTTGATTTTTCACCCCAGAGAAATGTTGCCTGCTGTTGGTTAGAATTGGAGCGATAATAGTCTTCATAGTATCCTGATTCGTCATTACCACCAAGCCCTTGGATTTGTGCGAGATTAAAATTATTCATTGTAGAAGGAAACAGGTAAATATTTTGATCATCTTCAGGCCAAAATCCAGCATTTCCTCCTAGGGCGTTTATCCTTGTATCGCTCCCCATTAATATACTAGCGAGGGATAGAAAGAGGATGTTTACCTTTAAAAGGTATTTCATGTGAGACTCCTATTTTTTTGTTTGTGTGTATGTGGCGAATAGAGGACAATAAATTATCCAATGTTCAAACGAACTTAGTTTTTAAAAAATAATTTATCAAATAAATAATTCTAACAGAAATTTTAATAAAAAATTATTATGATAGGTATATTTTGACTGAGATTGAAGTATATATCATTAATTTTATTAATATGCTCAGTGTTGAGCCAGGACACCTTTTCAATTGTAGCAGTAGATACTGCAACTGGAGAAATTGGGAGCGCAGGTGCATCGTGCATACAAGGTTCTATTATCATAAGTGATATTCACCCTGGTATTGGTGCTATCCATACTCAGTCCTACTGGAATGCAATTAATCAAGACAGTGCTTCATCTTTAATGGAACAGGGCTATTCTCCTGAAAATATAATTGACTGGCTAGTTGATAACGATGCGGAAAACAATCCTTCAATAAGGCAGTATGGGGTAGTAGATCTTATCAACGGTGGGAGAAGTGCAGGTTATACGGGTGAGAATTGTTATGATTATAAAAATCACATCACGGGTCAAGATTACGCTATTCAGGGTAATATATTATTAGGACAAGATATTTTAGATACCATGGAGGTGTCATATATTAATCAATATGGAACACTTGATGAAAAAATTATGGCTTCCCTAATGGCCGCTAATATTTCCGGTGCAGATACTAGGTGTGCGGTATATGGTACACCTGCAATATCAGCGTTTGTACGAGTTGCATCTTCCAATGACTCAGATGATTCGCTATATCTAAATATTAATGTTAATAGCGCTCCGCTAACAATCAACCCTCTTGATTCGTTGTTCTCGCTGTATTGGGAATGGAAAAGATCAAAGTTTATAAAAGGTGATACTAATTTTGATAAAAAATTGGATATTTTTGATGTTATTATTTTATCAGATTATATCGATCAGTATCTTGAAATTTCAGAATATATATTGAATACTGGTGATTTTAATTCAAGTGGCTCAGTCGAGATAACAGACCTATATCTTCTAGTATTTGAGATTATAGGTATTTTCAGTAATTAAAATGAGTTTATTGATCAAGGATAAATTCATGAGTTTTAATAATTGTATAATGGCTACTAAATTTTAGTATGGTCCGATATTTAATATTTTTACTTTTTTTTACATTCATCGGGGCTGACCAAGTAGATGAATTAGTGCCTTTTTGTAATAATAATTCAGATTATTTGGTTAAACCTGAGCAAATATATAAAGATGGCGGTATCTGGTATAGCCTCAGTACTAATCAACCATTCACAGGACGAATAGAAGTATACTCTAAAAATTCAAATCAAAGTTTAGTTGCTGAGTGTACCATTTATAATGGATTAAAAAATGGTAATTTTATACAATACTATGATGCTGTCGAGTGGTTGCCAGGTATTATAGGTCTCTATGTAAATAATCTCAAACAAGGTTTATGGGTATTTATTGAGCCAATAAAAGAATATAAAAATGATAATTCGCTAGATGCTTTTCAAATAATTACAAATATTGATTATAGAGATGGTTTAAAACACGGAACCATTGTAGTGCAAAAGGCAAATATGAATAGATTTCAAATATATGATGAAGGATATTATTCAATACCTACAAATGATTTTATTGTAAAAGGACGTTATATAAATAATAAAAAAGTAGGTGAGTGGTACTTTTATGATCCCATTTTTAGTGATGAAAATCTTACCATAATGCCAAAAGAAATCGTTTCCCTTTCGTCATACTGGACAAGAATTCGCTACTATGATGATGATAAAGTAATTGACAGAAGATGCAGAGAACCGTGGGATCAAGATATTGATTGCGATGAATACTTATTTAAATATTGGAATACGATCAATTCATTTCCCTTTTTAGAGAAATTTAATATAAAAATGAAAGAGGCTAAGAAAAATAAAACAACTTTTATTAAAGATATTAATGGTAATGATGTTGAGATTAATGTTGAAGAATTTGTCCAACATATTGGTAAATGCCATCTTTCAAAAGTGAATATACATAAGCAAGATGGACATTCTTTCAAAGTGAATGATACCTTACGTAAGAAGCTCAATAAAATAATTAAGGGAAATAAGTAAAAATTATATTGACCTTAGCATTTGATTGAATTTAACCAGTGTATATAAATCAATTATTTAGAATAATTCAATGAGAAATTTGGCGCCACTTGTTTGCTTTGTGTTAATTGGTTATCTGCGTGCTGATTGCTCAGATCTTTCTTACGAAGAATGTCTCTATTGGGCAGGCTATTGTGAGTGGAATGAAGAGACGGAAGAATGTCAAGATATTGGAGGTGGGAATAGTGTGTATGGTCCATATGAATATCTTTCCATTTCACAATCTGATGGAATGAGAGATGGGCCTGAATACTATGATGCTACCCTATACTACCCAATTGGAGCTGAATTACCATTAAAAAATATAATTCTTGGTCCGGGTTGGGGTAGTTCTGGTTCCTCAATATCTGATTGGGCTCACTTTTTTGCATCATTTGGTTTTATTGCAACTACAATTGATTATAATGACCCTATTAATGAGAGCCACCAAGATAGAGCTATAGCAATGCTCGATTTAATAGAAACTGTTAGACAAGAAAATATTAGATCGGATTCTCCAGTTTTTGATCAGATAGACACAAATAAGTTTGCTGCTGTTGGTTATTCTCTTAGTGGTGGTGTTACCCAACTTGTTGCGATGTTAGACTCAACGTTGGATGCGGTAATCGCATTAAATCCAACTATTATTATCGAAGATTGTGAAGGTTGTGCGAATTATGATTATTGTATTTGCTTACTGCCCGAGCACCTAGACCACAATGTCCCTACTTTAATTATTTCTGGTGAGAATGAGATATACGAGCTTCCTGATTATGAAGGGTTATTGGGTGCTGACCAATATTTTAATACTCCAGAGACAACAATCAAGATGCTTTATGAAATTTTAGGTGGCGGACATGGTTCTGCATCATATCCTTCCAGCGAATTTGTTCAAAGTAAAGTTTTGAATTGGGCTAAATATCATTTAATGGATAGCACAGATGTATGTGAATTGTTAATTCAAGAGCCTGAGGATGCTTCTCAATTTATAACTACTGTGGATTGTATATTACTTCCATCTTTTGATATAAATGATGATGGTCTCATTGATAGCTCTGATTTTATGATTTTATTAGATTCTATTCTGAATGAATACCAATTGGGGATTTCAGCAGATTTTAATTTTGATTCAACTGTAGATATTTTTGATTTTTTAATCTTTTCTGATTATGTGGGTGGATTGTAACCAGAACTTTAGGATTTGATAAGTATCTTGGTCTATTTCTAAATCCCTGATCCAGCCTATGTCATGGCATCTTATTTTATATTTTGTACAATTAATTTTTACAAAATACTAAGTACGCAGAAAATATGATTTATTAAAAAAATAATGGTAATCGAGATAGAAGGTTACTTGGATATTTATTAATACATTTGAAATTATTTTCACTTGATTTTTTATAATTATAAATAATTTCAGGGCTATGATAATCGATAATAGAAAGAAAGAAAACCCGTTAATTAGTATATTATTTAATATATTAATTCCGGTTGTTATACTCAAAAATGGAGATGGTTGGATCGGTGGATATTTGGATTATGATGTAAGTAATCCTTCAAATCCTCAAGTAGGGATGTTCTCAATTCCATCGATTGTATTTTTGGCAGCGCTATTTTGTCCAATTATATATTTTTTATATGATTTATTAAAAAGAAAGAATATTAATCTGATATCAATTTTAGGATTCGTTAATGTGTTATTAACTGGGGGTATAGGGATATTTGGAGCACAAATGGGTTTATCAAAAAATTGGTTTATAATTAAAGAAGGTTCGTTACCACTTGTAATAGGATTGTTATTTATAATGATGAGTAAATTCAAGAGAGAGTCATTTAATGCTATCCTTCTAAATGAACAGCTATTTGATACCCATAAAATAAATACTGCTGTTCCAGATCATTTGCACCATGAGTTTGAAAGTATCCTTCAAAAAGCCGGACATCATCTAACCGCGGGTTTTTTCATTAGTTCAATTATTCAGTTTATTTTGGCATCTTTCATAGTTGTATCCAATCCTGGTGATTCCAGTTTTAATGAGCAGGTTTCTACTATGACATGGGTAAGCTATATAGCAGTGATGGTGCCTACGCTTTTAATAGTTGGGAGAGGGTTTATGAAATTACTTACTGATTTAGAGCGAATAACGTCCTTAAACAGAGATGATTTTATCAGATCATAAAAATATTATTTAAAAATTATATTTAATTAAATTATTACAGTACTTTATACTAAGTAACAATATATTTTTTTATTATGATTTATATGAGAGGAGTACAAAAATGAAGTTTAAATATTTATGGTTAGTTCTGCCCTTTCTTTTCCTAGCCTGTGAAGATGATACTGCTGATGCAGACGTAGCAGTAACAGTGATTGGTTCATGGAATGTAACATCACAGCATGAATATGGAAATTCAGGATGCACAGGAACCTATGAGAGTGCTTTAGATTCAATACAAATGTTCTTGGGGGCCGATGCATCATTGACATGGGATTTTACAGAAGTTCAAGCAACCCAAACTCTCACCGCCGATGTTACAGGTGAGTCTTTGTGCGATATGCTTACAGAAGGAATAGGTAATCTAAATGGCACCAACTGTGAATTTGACTTTTATGGATATAACTTGAGCTGGCCGATAGACACTTTTTGTGTAGATATGGGTGGGGTTTATACAAATGGGAATTGTAATATTGTAGATGCCTTTACTATGGACTACACGGTTGATAATGATATCATTACTTTCACGGAATTTGCTGGAACAGACTCTGTTGAAACCACCACAGGAACCTTTAATATAGCTGCTGATGTTTTAACAGTAACTGTATCCGATGATAGTAGCTGTGTTATTATTACGGCCTCTAAACAATAACAATTCGATATTTTCAATTAAAAAGCCCCGCATACGTGGGGTTTTTTGTTTAAGTAATCGTCATTATATTTACTTATATAAACCGAGTTAATTATGTCAATATTAGAAGTAATGAAAAACCTAGAAGAATTTCTTGTGGGTCAGAAAAAACCGAAAGACCACTGGAAAAAATATAGAAAGCCAAAAAGTAATAAATAAATATTTCATTTAATGATCTACGTGTATCTTGTATTTTCGTTTTTTCTTATAAACGTAATATTATACACCTACCGATTTTACAGTATCAATAAAACTGAGCTCTCTATAATCTTTAAACGCGCATTGCATTTCAAAACTAATCCGATTATTAGACAAACCATCATCATGTCAACCTTGAAGTTTATTTTTAGGTTAATTAAAAAATCTATATTCAAGATTTAGATATATAGTATCTTATTAAATAAATACTCGAATATCATGACAATTGTAATTGAGATGAAATCTAATAATTGTAGGGTTTTTTGTTTATAAGATGATTGTTAGATTTTAATATGCATAAAATATTTACGATAATACTATGTATTTGCTTTCTATCAGGCCAGGATGAAAAAGAGCCAGATATGCTTACAAAAGAAATCCATTCCTATGCAGATTCCTTAGCTCAATTAATTCCAATTGGATCTGCAGTATTTATTGCAGATCATGCTGACTTTGATGGTATGACAAGTTATCTAGGTAAATATGTTGGCGAGCAATTAACTAATTATCTATCTAGGAATGAAAACTTCACTCTCGTTGATAGAAATTCAATTCAAATAATCTTGGATCAGAAGAAGCTAGAATATATTGGTGTCATAGATGAGAGAATGGCCAAACAATTTGAAAATATTCTCGGTGCAGATATTATCATTTCCGGTACAATAACAGAATTTGAGAAACATCTTAATATTGATAGTCGGATTATGACTGTGAAAAATTCTTATATTATAGCAAATATTGGTCACTCAATCAAAAAAACAAATGACATAGCAAATCTGATCACTGCTATTATGCTTAATAATGAAAAAGGGAAAAAGGTATTAGTAGAAGCTCAACAAAGAATTTTTGAAGAGATTGATCTTCAAAGAGAGTTATTTGACAATGCTTTGGAAAATTTCAGAAAAGAAAAATTAACCGAAATTGAAAATGAATATGAAAGAAGGGTTAAGAGACTCACCTTAGAACAGGAAAAAATTATAGAAGGTTTTCAATTAGAGGAGCAAGAGCTAGTAAAAAGGATTATTAATCTGAAGAATGAGAGCAATACCCTATTTTCATTAGAATTAAGTAATAAAATAACCGAATTAGAAGAAAAATATAGTGACAATATAGATGTTCTTAATGAACTGAAAATAAAATATGATCAGATCGCAACCATAGATTCTGAAATTGAGAAACTTCACCAGAAAATTGATAAAGTAAGTGGAAAACTTTCTCTTCTAAAAATGGGGATGACTGTTGATGATGTTCGACTAATTATGGGAGACCGATTTATTTATAATGGTATGTGTGGAAATTTTGGCAAATATATTTTAGTATTTTCAAATAGTACCCTGATTAAAGCATGTAAGATTGGTGATATTTATACACAGTTTGGCGATGTGGCTATTGTGAATGATTGTCATGACTGTGATGATATGGAAGTGCAAAACTTAATAAAATATTAACAAAAACTTAGGCTGTTTATTCTCCTTAATTATATACCAACATAATGCTAGGCTTTCAACCAGAGATTTATCATTATTTTGAATCTATTTCACCGGCACTTAATTATTGGCTATCTTTATTTTTTGCTTTTACGATTTTTAGACTTGCAATTTTTATCATAACAAAAGAAAAAGTAAGTATCTATAACAGTATTATCGGGGAAGCCGCAGGGATTTTATTAATTCTCAATCATACCGTATGCTTTTTTATGGCATTGTATGCCAGAGATATTTTGTCAGCATTCCTTTTTCTATGGTGGGGCCCAGGCTTTTTATTAACTGGAGTCATTTTGTTTTTATCAAAAAAAGAAATGATAAAATTTGATTGGGCTATATATGGTCGCGTAACATCTATTGCATGTAAAGTGAGCTATGTTATTTTCATGTTAATCTATGGGTGGCTTGGAGATTGGAGCATAATTTTTACTTTTAGCCTCTGGATAATCCATGATCAGATTAATCTGGCCTGGTTTTGCACTAATGGAGACAGAACAAGGCGGACATTTGAAGATTATTTTTTGATAAGATTGATGTACGTTGGTGGACTCTTCATTCCTTTATTCGTTGATATACCGAACAACCTATTTCTGCAACCAATAGCTATTTCTATTTTTTTGTTGTGGGTTATTTCTATCTATAGATTGCATAAGAAGGGAGTGCTTTTTATTCGACCCTCTGGCGATGGTAACTATCTCAGAGATATAATTTATTTACCCCTTCAAAAGCAAAAGTAAAAATTTGAATTTAGTTATTCAAATTTTCATATTTATTTCCTTTGG
>CAZEER010000020.1:0-4749 GCA_964511215.1 uncultured bacterium
CTGAAACATGAATATACAACAGACGGAGTCCATTTAAATAAAGAAGGATATGAGTTAATGTCAAGTTTGGTATATGAAATATTAAAAAAATAGATTAAACACATTTAATTTCACTATATCTCAGGAGCAAATATGTTCTATAACCATAGTTTTCTTTTTTCTATCATACTTTTATCTTGCTTATCTGGGCAGGGGTTTTGGGGGAATGAATTTCCCGAAGAAAAAATACCGTATAAACCTAGAAATTATGTGTGTTACAAAACAGAATCCCCCATCTTGATTGATGGAAAACCGAATGAACCCATTTGGGCGAAAGTCAATTGGACAGAATCATTTGTAGATATTGAGGGTAGTCTGAAACCTGATCCTTTTTATAATACGAAAGCAAAAATGCTCTGGGACGAAAATTATTTTTATTTTTATGCGTATATGGAAGATCCTCATGTTTGGGCAACCATTACGGCTCGTGATGATGTTGTGTATAAAGATAATGATTTTGAAATTTTTCTAGATCCGGATGGTGATACGCATAATTACTACGAATTGGAGGTAAATGCTTTTGGCACGGAATGGGACCTGATTTTATTGAAAACATATCATGATGATCCTGCTCCAGCATTAGACTCCTGGGATATTCCAGGTCTCATAACCAAAGTCCATGTAGATGGTACCTTGAATGACCCAAGCGATAGAGATAAAGGGTGGGGTCTAGAGATTGCTATCCCGTGGAAATCACTAGTTGGTAATTTTCGGTCAAAGACTCCTCCAAAAGATGGGGAACAGTGGAAGGTAAATTTTTCAAGAGTTCATTGGGATGTTGAGATCAATGATAATAAATATGTAAAAACTGATAATCCGGAGTTTAATTGGGTTTGGTCCCCACAGGGTCTTATCTATATGCATATGCCTGAGCTATGGGGCCTTGTACAGTTTACAGAAAAAGCACCAGGAAAAGAAAAAATACAATTTAATAAAAGTGAGATTGATCTAATAAAACGAGCTATGCGAAAATTATATTATCGCCAGAGAAATTACTTTTTTTATAAAAATCGCTATACTGCTTCTTTAAAAGAACTAAATCTCTTAGAAAAACCAGTAGAAGGAGTCCCATGGCCACCGCAGATTGTTGTTACACCTTCAGGGTGGGAGGCTTCTCTAGTTTGGAAAGAAGGAAAAATTATTATACGCAAGGATGGAAAGGTTTGGGCTCAAAAATAGCCAGTGTGTTAAAAATCTATATCTTGGGCGCACATTTTGGTATATTCCAATTTATCTAATGGAGCAATACTGGTATTATACCTTGGGAACCTATTCTATTTAGTATTAAATCAATATATATGTTTTTACTTTTGTCGTTACTTTCAAACACTCTGATCCTTATCAACTTATTTAATATATAATATTTTCAGAAAGAGATCTTTTGTATTATTTAAAAGTGAAGATATGAATTTTTTAGACTGGCTTATTGTATTTGTTGTCTTTGCCGGTATGATATTTTCTGTAAACCTTTCTAGAGGGTTGATGAAAAGTGTTACGGACTTTCTATCTGCAGGTAGAACGGCTGGAAGATATCTATTATCTATCTCAAGTGGCATAGCAGGACTAGGAGCTATTTCTATTGTGATGTTTCTGGAAATGGGATATGTAGCAGGGTTTAGTCTTGCCTGGTGGGGACTTAGTCAGGGAATTATTATACTAATGTTGACAATGTCTGGATGGGTAATCTATCGTTTTCGTTCTACCAGATGTCTAACTCTAGCTCAATTTTTTGAAAAACGTTACAGCCGGAAATTTCGTATTTTCACAGGTATTGTTGCTTTTATCGCGGGTATAATCAATTTTGGAATATTCCCCGCAGTAGGAGCTCAGTTTTTTATTAGTTTTTGTGGTTTCCCAGAGTCAGTAATGGGGGTCCCTGTTTATCCGGTGATAATGATACTGCTTCTAAGTATCTCACTATATTTTGTTTATACAGGTGGACAAATAGCTGTGATTATTGCTGATTTTTTTCAAGGTATTTTTACTACAATTGTTCTGGTTGTTGTCGCTTTATATTTATTTTTTGGTATTGGCTGGGATCAGGTAACACACTCTCTGGAGCAAACGCCAATAAAACTTGCAAATCAAGAAATTGAAGCACTGGAATTAGAGGAATCTTTTCTATCACTATCCGATGAAGATCAGCAAAAAGAAAGGTATACGATCAAAGAAAAATATAATAATTCATCCAGAATTAATCCTTTTAAGACAAGCCACGTTGAGGACTTTAATTTTTGGTATTTTTTAATTGGGATCATTGGGATTATGTATGGTACTATGAGTTGGCAGGGCAGCCAGGCATATAACTCTTCAGCAAAAAGTGCGCATGAAGCAAAAATGGGTTCAGTGCTGGCTGGTTTTCGAGGGCTACCGCAGGGTCTATTCTTCCTCCTTGTACCAGTCTTACTGTATGTGTACATGAACCATCATGACTATGAACAGATAGCCAATGCAGTAAACCTTTCTCTAGAGCAGTTGAATTCAGATACTCTACGTTCCCAGATGCGAGGTCCAATAATATTATCAATTGTATTACCCACAGGATTATTAGGTGCCTTCGCGGCTCTAATGCTTGCTGCATTTGTTAGTACCCATGATACCTATTTACATTCTTGGGGAACGATTCTGATACAGGATGTGATAATGCCATTCCGTTCGAAACCATTTGACAAAGAAACACATCTTAAAGTGTTAAGAATCGCTATTCTAGGTGTCGCTATTTTTATTTTTTTATTTAGTCTTTTATTCCAGCAAAATCAGAAGATTGCTCTATTTTTTGCAATCACTGCAGCAATATTTGCTGGAGGATCTGGCGCTGTCATTATTGGAGGCTTGTACTGGAAGCGAGGTACAACGACTGCAGCGTGGACGGCGATGATTGTTGGTGCGGTTATCAGTGTTTCCGGTGTACTTGTAAAACAAATTTCAGCTGACTGGTTAGCAGATTTAACTTCCCTCATGTATCTAAAAGAGGCTCTGATTTACATACGAAATATCAATGGGCAGGAGTATTGGGCGATCAGTATGGGTGTATCTGCCATATCTTATGTTTCAGTTTCCTTGGTGGGTAAATCAGAATCATTCAATATGGATAAGTTGTTATACCGTGGTGAATATAAGATTGAAGGAGAATCAAAAATAGTCAACCAAGATACTCAAATCGGATGGAAAATTTTTCTCATGGGAAAAGAATTCACAAAAACAGACAAAATTATATATATACTTAATTATACGTGGACAGGTGTGTGGACAATTGTGTTTATAGTAGGTACTGTATACAACCTTTCCAATGATGTAAATAATATTTCCTGGATGAATTTTTGGAAGAATTATCTTTACATCCACATAGTGGTATCTTTAATAATAATTGTCTGGTTTACTGTAGGTGGATTACGAGATTTAAAAGTGATGATTGCAAAATTAAAAACTGATCACAGAGACCATCAGGATGATGGCTGGGTGTCAACGTAGATAGTATATAATGAATAAGAAAGAAACTGAAGTTATCCTTCAGAGAATTGAAAAATGGTACAAGCATTTACCGTCGTTATTAGTCTTTGATAAACAGACTTTTAAAGCGGAATATGGTTGGTCTAAAGATCCCACTCCATTCAATGATAGGCTAAATCTAAATTACAAACCTATCTCAGAGGGTGACCAGTGGGGAGGAAAATGGGAAAGTGCATGGTTCCGTTTAAGGGGTAATATACCAGCTCATTGGAAGGGTGCACCAGTAGTCGCAGAGTTGGATTTTTCGGGTGAAGGACTTGTTTTTGATAATGATGGGGTAGCACTGCAGGGTATCACCAATGGTTCTATATGGGATCCAAACTTTGCAAGAACAAGAGTATCGCTTCTTACCCCATGTGATGGAAGTGAAAAAATTGAGATATGGGTTGAAGCAGCTGCAAATTCACTATTCGGTGTATTCACAGATCCTGACCCAGAAGAAGAAAGTCCCACTAGGCACGGCTGGTTTGATGCGAAAGTAGAGTCCATGAAATTTGGCATATTTGATATAAAACTATGGCATTTATACTTAGACGTAAGAATTTTATCAGGTCTCATAAAAAGATTAGATGAAAATTCAATAAGACGTGCAAGAGCAATTCAGGCCTTAAATAATAGTATTAATGCATTCTCTGATAATCAGAAAAACGCAGATAAAGCACGGACATGCCTCCAAGATGAGTTGGCAAAACAGGCATCTGCATCTGACCTAACTGTTTCTGCAGTTGGGCACGCACATATTGATACTGGGTGGCTTTGGCCTGTTAGGGAAACAGTACGCAAATGCGCCAGAACATTTGCAACGCAGTTAAACATAATTGGCTCTTATCCAAAATATATTTTTGGTGCATCCCAACCCCAACACTATCAGTTTATGAAAGACCACTATCCTGAATTATATGGGCGTATAAAAGAAGCTGTTGCAAACGGAAACTGGGAGTGTCAGGGTGGCATGTGGGTAGAAGCAGACTGCAACCTGATAAATGGTGAATCAATGGTACGCCAATTATTGCATGGTAAAAATTTTTTTAAAGATGAGTTTGATGTAGAAGTTGACAATCTCTGGCTTCCAGATGTATTTGGTTATTCAGCGGCAATGCCACAGATACTTAAAAAAGCGGGTGTAAATTATTTTCTTACACAAAAGTTATCGTGGAGTCAGTTTAATGAATTTCCCCATCATACGTTTAACTGGAGGGG
>CAZEER010000020.1:4849-34593 GCA_964511215.1 uncultured bacterium
CACAAAGATAAACTAGAGACTTGGGTTGGTGAGCTATATCTAGAGCTCCATCGTGGTACACTTACAACACACGGCCTAGTTAAAAAACAAAATAGAAAACTGGAGTGGAAGCTTCGTACGGTTGAGATGCTTTGGTCTTGCCTGCCTGTGGAGAATTATCCATCTGAAGAATTAGATACCCTCTGGAAAAAATTAATGATTAATCAGTTTCATGATATTATACCAGGATCAAGTATTAATCTGGTCTATCAAACCACCCATAAAGAATATGAAGAAATACACAAAGGCTGCGATAAACTGATTGAGAGTTCATCGAATCTTCTTTTTGAAAAAGATCCAGATTCCTTTGTCTTAGTGAATACGCTTTCCTATCAATGGGAAGGAATGGTGAAGTTACCAGAGTCACTAAGTGGCTACTCTTTCCAAGATGGTGATGGTAATACTTTAAAGTTGCAGAAAACAGATGCTGGCGTTTTGGCTTTTGTCTCACTTGATCCATTATCTTTTTCTACTTTTTCCAAAATGGATAGCAATCAGATGGAAATTAATAATGGCAATGATCATGTTTTAGAAAACGATTTGATTCGTTACGAGTTTGATAGTAATGGACAGATGATCTCTGCCTACGATAAAGAAATGGGGAAGGAGGTTTTATCACAACCGGGTAATGTATTGTCTCTCTATGAAGACCGGCCCAATAATTGGGATGCCTGGGACGTAGACTTTTTTTATAGAGATGCTCTAATAGAAACTGCAAAGATGGTTGAATCCAAGCCAGGATCTAGTGGCGATGTAGTTAAACAACTTGAATTAAGTTTTAAAATTGGTTGCTCTACAATTATTCAGACAGTTTCACTAAGATATAACTCCAAAAGAATTGATTTTTCGACTGAGGTAGACTGGCATGAAAAGCATAAAATGCTGCGTGTTCATTTTCCTGTTAATGTTATGGCAGAACAGGCAGCCTTTGACATCCAGTATGGTTATGTAAAGCGAAATACTCACAGGAACACCAGCTGGGACAAGGCTAAGTTCGAGGTTGTGGGGCATAAATATGCAGACCTCTCAGATCATGACTATGGTGTGGCTCTGTTAAACGATTGTAAGTATGGTTATATGGTGCATGACAATCTCCTTGATTTAAACTTGCTACGTTCTCCAAGCAACCCTGATCCTGACGCTGATATAGGAGAGCATTTCTTTACCTATAGTTTTTTTCCTCATCAAAATGATCTTATTCGTTCAGAAACCATTAGGGAGTCGTCCTGTTTAAACCAAGAGCCACTGATTATTGAATGTGCAAAATCGACTGAAGATATACCAGTGAAAATATCTGGAAACGGACTAGAATTATCGGTTCTAAAAAAAGCAGAAAAAGAAGATTGTTTAATCGTTAGAATTGTTGAAACCCACGGTAGGAAATCTAAAGGATCGCTGATATTAAATGGATTAGTGACCGAGTGCAATCTTATGGAATGGGATAATCTATTCTCATCAATAAAAGTAAATGGAGAAATGCCGCTGAGCCTATCACCCTTTGAAATAAAAACATACAAAATTAACTTTTAATTTGATTTGTGTGCACAGTCACATTAATCAAAAACTAAAACCTTATGCTTTGTAGTATTATTGAAGATTTTTTATTATACACTATAATAATTTTATCTTTTTCATTCTTTTCCAACAAAAATTCGTGGAGCTAGCTATGAATCGTATTTCTTATTTTTACTCATTACTTATAATTTCTTTTTTGATTGGGTCTAACCCGCTTGAAAAAAATATTGAGATTGTTAATAATATGGATCCAGATATTTCTGCTCAAATGCAAAAACCGGGGCCCGATCCATCAATGGAGAGACCAAAAATTGAGGTGCAGAAAAAAGTTGATTCAATAAAAGAAAAAGCTGCAAAACTAAGCCACGATATGGGTTCAAAGATTAAGGTCGCTAAAAAATTAGTTGCAAAACAACCCAAAAGAAAATTGTCAAATACTAATAAGTCAATTTTTAATCCTGAAGCTTTAAATCTAAAGATGAAAAAAAATGTAACAGGCATGAGCCCTGATAAAGTTTTAACTGCCAGAAATAGGCAGCCAGAAATAAAAATTAAAGAGCGAAAAGCCTCTGTTGAAAATTTTCAGGAAAAATATTTTAATAATCTAAATATCCTTCCACAGAATAAACTTTCTAGTAAGAGATACGAAATCAAGAGCCCTTTCCAGTCTAAAATAAGAGAGGAAGATAGAATCAACCTTATCCCGTCAAAAACTTTTGATATTCTTGCGGGGGGGGTTCCTCTTGAGGAAATAAATAATAATTTGGATAATCAAAAGATTGTAGTTGTAGATCACAATCTATCCCGGAATAGGACCGTAGCCAGAGTGGCAATCCTTCAATCTAGTAACAATCAAGAGACCGTCGCTGCTATGGCTAATGCGCTAATAGCAAATGACTATGAAGCTGTACCTGTAAGCCCCGAAGATCTTGATGAGTTAGAAGAGGCTCTTTATTTTGATGCTTTTGTTATTGGAGGTAGTGGGTACACGAATGATGAGCTTATATGGGCCGAGGTATATGAAGTGATCCACGCTTGCGTTAACGAATATGGACGTGGTCTTGTGCACACTGGATGGGGGATGTATTCGATACACCAGGGCAGCGATAGTTATGGTTTTTTAGCTGATATGTTGCCCCTGAACCCGGAATATAATTTTCTTAGTGGTGAAAATAATAGATTAACGGAAATAGATGTTGATTCACCTTTGATGGATGGTGTAACGAATTCTTATGGCGCTTTTGCTGAGTATAGTACTTCAGGAATAAGAGAAGGTGCGGAAGCCCATGCCTGGTATTCTAATGGATATGAGGCAGTGGTTAGTTGGTCCTATGGATTGGGGCATGTGGTGAACCTGGGTCATATTTATATGGCTGCGTGGTCATATCAAGAAGACTATCTTGTTGTAGATACATCTTTTTTTAGTCTCTTAAAAAATTCTATCAACTGGTCCGCTGGTGTGGTCGATGACGACGACGATGACGATACAGGGAATATCTCGGGTATTATTGTAGACCAGAATGGTAATGTTGTTGATAGTGCTTTTGCATATTTTTGGTCGGTAGAGCATGATAGTACTTTTGGTGTCGAGGTCAATGAACAGGGTGAATTTTCTGTGGATCTAATCGTAGGCCCCTGGAGTGTATATGGCATCAGTAACGATTCGACACAGTGGTGGGACTTTTCCGATGAAGGAGTACACTTTGTAGCACCTGGATCAGATAATTTTGTAGAATTAGTTTTGACTTCAATGGATGAATACGCGATGCTATTGCCATGGGTCTCGGAGATAGATCCTGAAGGTTATCCTTACAATACTCCGATGGCTTATGTGAATATTGAGAATAGTGTCGGGGAAATAGTCTTTGATGGATATACAAATGTATTTGGCTATAACAATGCACCAGTCCTTCCGGGTGATGAATATCTCATACGCGTAGAAAGTCATTTGGGCTACGATGAGCGATATGTAACGGTAGATGCAGACTCCGCAGGATTCTTGCATTTTGAATTTTTTGAATTCCAGAATGATCAAGATGATGAAATAACAGGCTACGAATATTATTACACTAATGTTGGTGATTTGTACGCACAGCATGAATCTGTATTATCATCTTTTGGGAATGACTGTCCTGATTGCCATGGTAACCTAGACCAAATGTTGCCTGATGATTATGTAAATCTTGCATCACAGGAAGACTTTAATGCCTGGCAATCTCAGTATGGATTTGGTGCGTTTTATTTTCAGTTTATGGATGTTAACTCCAACGATATGTATGATACCGGAGAGCCCTATGCTGTATCTTGTGAGGGCGCCTCTGATTCGACAGATGCTACAAATATGACTGTAGCTTACAGCGGAGACGTTTATTGGATTTATTTTACAAATTTCTGGTGTGAGGCATACGATCTGCAATTTTTTGAGGGGGGTGAATGTGTTGATGAGGAAAGTGGATTTGCATATTTAGGTGAATTTAATGGGCACCATTACTATTCCTCTATGGACAGCGTAAACTGGTATGATGGTTTGTATTTTACAGATACCGTTGACGTTGGTGAAGAAGCACAGATCTATATGGCTACAATATCATCGCAGGAAGAAAATGACTTTATTCATAATGCAATGGATTCTGTTAATAATCCATCTGTTGGTTCCTGGATAGGATTTACAGATGAAATGGAAGAAGGAAACTGGCAGTGGGTCAATGGTGAGGAGGTTATTTATACAAACTGGTCTGAAGGAGAACCGGGGAATGATAATGGCATGGAACACTACGCAGAAATTATGCCAAATGGTGCCTGGAATGACCTTTCATATGAATGGGAGCTTCGTTTTATTGTTGAGCTTGAATTAGACGATTTTGATGGTGGTGTTGTACTAAATGAATTTCTTGCTTCCAGTGAAAATTGTTGTGGTGCTGACATATTTGGCAGTGCTGAAGATTTCGTAGAATTATATAATAATGGTTCTGAGTGGGTCAGTATAGAAGGCTGGGGATTTAGTGATGAATCTGGTGCAGTTACAACTGTTGCACCCGATACAGGAATTTACCCTGGAGAGCATCTTGTTGTTTGGTATACTGGTGATGCGAATGGTTTCCCAGAGATAGATGAAAAATTGTCTGCAGATGGTGAGACTATTTATATTGAAGATTCAGAGGGTAATGTTGTTGTTGATTTTTCATTTGGGATGCAATATGCAGATACTTCTTTTGGTAGTTATCCTGATGGATCTGATAATTGGCAGTTTATGGTTCCGACTCCTGGAGGTCCCAATCTAGGGACAAATAATGAGCCGGTGTATTTTGAGAAAGAAGACTATGCTGATTATACTGATCCGGTAAACTGGGATCATATCACAGGCTCTGTTGCAATAACACGGGCAAATAATCAAGGACTATTTAATCCATATTATGAAACAGGATATAATGGAAACGGACCATCGGCTACTTTATGGTCTCCCATGCCTACTGATCAATCAACAACTGCAGATTATATGGAGTGGGTAGAGGCAGTGAATTACTCACCACCCAGTGTAGTTGGTGAGACTATCTCATTGTGGTGTGTTGAAGAAAATCAGTTCTTTGATATTTATATGGAGAGTTGGACTGAGGGTAACAATGGTGGAGGATTCAGTTACTGGAGATTTCCTGCTGAGCCTCCAGTCGGTCCAGGTCTTTTAATTGTCTCATCAGAGTTTGGCAATGATGAGTCTGGTGATGGTTCATTTGAAAATCCATTTGCGTCAATTGGTAGTGCCGTTAGTGTAATGAATGATGGTGATATTATACTTGTATTGCCTGGGATCTATCAGGAAAATATAAGTGTCAATAATATGTCAGGAATGTTAGTAGGATTGTCAGGACCAGACTCGACATTTATTGATGGTGGAGGTCAAAATAAAATCATGGAGATCTCTGATGGTGATTGGATGATGGGGGGATTTACTTTCGCGAATGGTTATACAAGCGGGTCTGGGGGTGCAGTCTCTATATACAATGGTTCTCTGTTTATGGGTGGCAGTATGTTTATGAATAATACAGCAGAATATGGAGGCGCATTAGAGGCCATTAATGCGGATGTGTTTATTGATAGCAGTAGGTTTATTGGGAACAGTGCCAATGGTGGTTCCGGCGGTGCATTAAGAGTATTAAATGTTGACTCTTCACAGTATCGAATGGTTAGCGTATCTAATACATTATTTGCAGAAAATAGTGCAAGCGAAGGTCAGGGAGCAGGAGCGTACCTTGGAGCTTTTGAGGGTGCATATATGGATGCCTACTTAGACATGAATGAATTTAAACAAAATGCAGCAAACAATTATGCCGGTTTACGTGTAAATGGAGCAGTTTACGCTGGTATCTATAAGAATGATTTTGCTGGAAATGAAGCTCAGACATATGCTGCAGCAGGTGGTTTTTCAGGTGAAAGCAGCGTCTATGTTGATTATTCATTGATCGCACATAACCATGCAAATCTCAATGGTGGTAATGCAAACTCAGGCGGTTTTTCTGTATGGAGTGGGTCCTATGCAAGTTTTAATTTTTGTACTTTTGTAGGAAATGAAGCTGCCTATGGTAGTGCTTTAACAGTTGGTGGAGGTTCTTATGCTGATGTCAATTACTCTATTGTCTGGAATAATCCAGGGGAAAATTCATTGGCAGCGGTACAGTGGGATAATAACGGTAGCTCTCTATACGTCTATGAGAGTGACATCCAGTTCGGTGAAAATGGTGGCTTTGCTGATACACTTTCTTATATCGATTATTATAATATAATAAATGCACCACCATTCTTCTGTGATCCTCAGAATGGCGATTTTTCAATTGATGAATTTTCGCCGGCGGTTACGAGTTGGGGCGAGCCTATGGGGTCCTCAGGTTTTGGATGTTCTGGAACCATACAGGCTTCAGCCAGTATCTTGAGTGTGGAAGATATTCCGAGTGATCAGGGTGGAAGAGTATATATTACTTTTGAAAAATCTTTGTTTGATACGGATGGTTTAAGTAGAACAGAAATGTATACTGTTGAGCGTTTAGATGGTGATCAATGGGTTGGGCTAAACTCTGTGGGAGCCTACGGAAGTAATGTCTACGTTGTTGAGGCAACCACCCTCGCAGATTCAACCAGTGAGAATAATGCTTTAACAACCTATCGGGTTATAGCAAATATGGATGAAGGAAACTTTGAGAGTGATCCTGCATCAGGGTATTCAGTTGATAATATTGCTCCGGCGATGGTGACTGGATTAGATGCGTTACTCGCAGATGGTGTTGTGACACTTACATGGAACAATTCTGAGGCGAATGATTTTTTACATTATATGATATATCAAAGCTCAGACCCTGAGTTTTTTCCTGGAGATGATACAGTTCTTGGGACAAATACTTCACCATCATTCCAACATGATGTCGAAGAAATTGGCGAATACTACTATATAGTTTCAGCGGTGGACATACATGAAAATGAAGGGGATCATTCTGAGGTTGTCAATGTTACCTTGTTAAGCTTGGAAGATGCACATGGATTACCTGATAATTATGCGCTACATCAAAATTATCCAAATCCATTTAATCCCGTGACAACACTACGGTATGATCTTCCGGAGGATAGTGATGTGTCTATTACAATATATGATATGATGGGTAGGCAAATTTCTACCCTTGTAAATGAATATAAATCAGCGGGCTATCATTCGGTACAATGGAAAGGGACAAACTATTTGGGCTTTACAGTATCAGCGGGTGTGTATATATATATTATAGAAACTGGAGAATATAGGAGCCTCCGAAAAATGATATTATTGAAATAATAATACTGATTTTTTGTAAAAAAGGGGCTTTTTAAAAGCCCCTTTTTAGTTTTAGTAAAATTCTCAATTTTATTTAACTTTCGCGATTGCCAAATAACATGATTAGCAAATATGCTTAACATTATAAAAGATTTATTAATATTCATTCTACTTTCAACTATAGCTGTAGCGCAGGATACAACCCGCACAGGAAATCCTTGGCGAAGTAGTGACTCACAACAGGTATTCTATGAAGATAGGACAAAGCCAGAGAAAGAAAATATCCCTACGGCAGTTGAATGGGGATATTTAGATTCTCTTGCAGGTGTCTATTACCTCGATCAGGTTCCTTACTCGGGTCCAGTAATCAAACAATTAGATGTAGGTATGCTTACGGGTGAGTTTAGGGCTGGGTTAAAACATGGTTTATGGCAAACTCTAAATAATATTGGAGAGCCTATTATGATTGGCCATTTTACAGACGGGAAAAAAGATGGAAAATTTGAACAATGGTACGATGATGGAGACAAAAGGCATCAAGAGTTAATCGCTACCTTTAGTATGGATAAATATATTGGAGATTATAGAGAATGGTATGAAAATGGAAAAAAGTCGATTAAAGGATTTTATATTGATGGAAAAGAAAATGGTCAGTATACCGAATGGTATGAAAATGGTCGTAAAGCTTTAAAGACAAAATTTAATAATGGTAATCCAGAAGGTCTTTATAAAGAATGGCATGAGAATGGTAAAAAAGCTCTAAAAATTAATTATGAAAATGGAGAAGAAAATGGCACTTGGACCCAGTGGTACGAGAATGGTAAAAAAGAAATGAAGATACCTTATGTAAATGGGCAACCAAGAGGGCGTGCTAAATTTTGGCATCCTGACGGATCGGTAAAAGCCGAAGGCATCGTTAGGAGTGAGATCCCAGGTGGGGGATGGATACTTGAAAACAGTGTTACAAAGAAAAAGACTAGGGTCTACGAATAACCTGTTTTTTATTTAGTATAATTTATTTATAGAATTTTGCCCATTTAGAATCAGGGGCAATGGACAGAAGATCTTTTTCAAATTCATTTGCTTTAGAACCATTCTCTAGTTTTTTGTAAATCTGTATGACGTAGTGAGTCACTTCAGGAATTTTTGCGTGATCGGGGTTCTTTTCTTTCAAAGTTTTAAGGGTATTAAGAAGTTTACCAAGTGCCTTATTCAGTTCTACTTTGCTTGGACCTTTCATGGACTGTCTATAGTATAGATGATGCAGAGCTTCATCTTCTGCCTCAGCACCACGAACACCAGCCACAGCAGTTACTTTTTCTACTTCATATCCTTCGTCCGCAACATTTTCAATTTCATTCCAAACGGTATTATCCCACATAGCATCTAGATCAAGGTCATCATCTTGAGCCCAGATAATTTGGAAAAAGAAAAATAGCGGTATAATTGTTAATAAATTTTTCATCGTTACTTGTAATTTACATAAATTTAATCAAATTTATCAAACTTTGGTGTGTTTTCACCCATACTTTCAATAAACTCTAATTGAGTTACTAATTCAGGTTTTGCCTTTTTAACCTCTTCGTAATACTCCATGGCCTCTTCATATTTATACATTCTGTAAAGGGCCACTGCAAGATTTACTTTATAGTCCATTTCTCCGGAATCATTTTTGATTGCTTTTTTAAAATAATCTATAGCCATAGAATAATTGCCTAATCTAGCAAAGGTAATTCCCACAGTATTATCACTTCGAGCTCGACGTTTTCTAAAATCGATTTTTTTAATATCCTCTGGTTTGATATCTTTCGGTGCATCCTTTAATTCTACCAAACCTTTGGAAGAGCCTTCGGCTAGTTCTGCTTCTAAATCATCTGAAATTTTAACCTTTGGTCCTTCAGTCGTTCCACCTGCGATACTTGCCTTAGCAGCTCCAAATACTTTATCAAGTTTACCTGCAAACATAGGGTCAATCATTACGACTTCATCATATTTCTG
Source organism: uncultured bacterium (assembly GCA_964511215.1). Lineage (GTDB taxonomy): Bacteria > Fidelibacterota > Marinisomatia > Marinisomatales > UBA1611 > CAZEER01. The sequence continues at coordinate 14,193 of CAZEER010000020.1, forward strand.
TCTTGCAAGACCCTTATTCCCCAGCATGAATTGTGTAATGGCAATATTAAGCATATAACCAGCGTGCTCGCCTGCTTGTTGTAATGCTTGTTCATAAAATTCATTTGCCTTGGCATATTCTTCAGTTTTTGTATAGCAGACGCCTAGAGTATTGATTGCATCTGGAAACACAGGTTTCATATTTATGCATGTCTCCAACATCTCTATCGCTTCTTTATAGCGCTTAAATTCCATGTATTTCACTCCAGCATCATAATAATCTTCTGCTGCAATCATTCTGCTACCAACAGCATTATAGACAATTTGTTCTAACCACATACCATATTGTTTGATATCTTCTTTTAAGAGATCATTGATTCCATCTATAACTGGCATTGGCATATCAGGAGTAATATGAGAGCCCGCTAAATACTTTGCGGATGCTTCCTTTACTGAAATTTCATTTACATAATTCTCAGCTTTCATCTCATTATATTTTAAGGCACCTTGTTTCCATGCAGAAAAAAATGGTTTTCCCACTAGCGTAGCTTCGATTGGGATCCAGACCTTATCATTCAATACCACAACTTCGTTTTCATCAAGAAAATATTTGCTAACATCATCAGGTTTTATACCACTATCAAACATTAAGAAAATGTGACCAGCTCCAGGCTTAAATACATCCAGAAACATAGATTCAATACCGAGGTTTGCTAATAAAGAACCATAAAGCGCAGTCAAATCATCGCAGTCACCTATTTTATCTCTGAGCATATCGCCAGGGTATTTAACCGTGTCGAAAGCTGATTTATCATCTGCAATATCTAGGAAAGGGGTCTCAAGGTCAATGTTATATACCAGCCCATGAGTACCTAGGGCATCATAAAGAATTATTGCCCGTCCCAAATTGCTACGACCAAAATAATCATTTAATACAGGGGTGTAGTACTGAATAAAATTTCTTGAAAATTTATCGACTACAGCATCAGCAGGGGTAACATAGCAGGCAATCATATCCGGATTACTCCAAGTAAGTTTCCCCTTGCCAAGTACGTAGGATGATTCCATCTTTTTCTGTGCTAATTTTTCTTCACCACCCTGTTTATAGGTGACTTTTACTTCTGGTTGGACAAGGTTATCAAATGTAGCTTTTTTTGATGTAAGAACGTTGCTACTGAATGACACACCGATTTCATATTCTTCATCTGATTTTGGTGGAAGTGTTATGGTTTCTGAATGAGGATTGTCCATCATAGTGGGTACGAATAATGAAACGTTCACAGGTAGATCTGCGTCAGAAATATTTTTTAATCCCACTTTAACAAATGGCTCAGATTCATAATACCTATGCAGTGAACGAAATATTGGATTGTGTGATATAGCCGTTTTGGTAATGCTCACAACTGCGGGACTAAACTGAAGGGCAATAGAGAAACGATGTGTCTGGATTAAAAAGGGGTGGCTCTCGTAGCCATATTCCATAATAATGCTCTTGAACTTAAGTGACAGACCTGCGGATGGGACCAATATTTTTTCGTCACCGCTTATATCCTGTTGTACACCTGCACGGAAACTGATACGATTAGCCAAAATATATTCTGCTCCAAAATGGAATCTGTCTCCGATATCGGCAGCTACAGTTAAGCCATTTACAGGCATATAGCTAATTCCCAATTTAAATGCTTGTCCCAAAATTGTTTCTGTTTTTTTATCTTCTTTGTAGGATACTGATGTGCCACCTAGGTCATATAAGCCAACTCCCATTTTTAGATTTTTTAGAGGTTGAACCAATAATCCTGCGTCATAGCCCAGGCCAGAACTTTTCCCATAGGATGTCTCATCAAGCAGCATGTCTCTTGTAAGATATTTTAGGGTAAACCCAAATGAAAATAATTTATGGGGCTGAACACCAACAGCAAAATTCAATTTATTTTCTGAATAAGCAAGCTCATTATCATCAAATCCAATATTTGACCAGTCAAAGCCCAGAGCTACACGATCACCAAATGGTTTGACAAACCCGAGATAGGATTGACTGATCCCCATTTGATATAGATTTGTATAGGTTGATGTGAACTCCGTCCTTCGTAAGCCAGGCAACCCTGCAGGATTCCAAGTAATTGCATTTGCATCATCTGCTACAGCAATAAATGCTCCACCCATACTTAGTGGTCTTGTTCCAATAAACATTTGATCGTATTGTCCCAAAAGAAAAGAGAATATGAAAAATATATGTATATATATTTTCATCGATTAAGAACACCTACCGTAGTTCTAAGAATACCATCGTTTTTCTCCAAGGTAACAATATACAATCCACTTGGGACTATCTCACCATTCGAGTCTTTGCCATCCCAATTCATAACCTGACGGCCTACTTGTGATGGAAATTCGGGCTTAATAATTCTTTTTAAGCGTCCAGAAAGATTAAATATTCTTGCTGTAACATCTTCCTTGTCCTCTAGAGAATAGATAATGTTGGTCTCAGTAAATTCAAATACAGTGCCCGATCCTCCCGGAGAGAAAATTCTAGGTTGACATGTAATTGTTTTAGCGCTTGAAGAATCAGAAAGAAGTGTACTATCCATTGAAATAAATGCTCCATATGTTCCAAAAGTATCAATTTGGACCTGCATATATAAATTATCACTTATAGAAATCTGTGATCCTCCTAAATGCAATACTGGTAATAAACCCGTGATTGATGTATCCACCATTCCTATAAATGGAGTCATGCCAGAATCAGGTATTGCGATCCATTCACCATTCAAACTAATGCAGTCATTTTCATTTTCACATTCAATATTGAAATACTGGTTCAAGGGTTCGGTAATCAGGCATGTACTATCAGGAAAATTGATTCTTAGTAGCCCCGGTTTATTGAGTGATTGTGCAAATGGTTTAATATCATAAAGGTCTGAGATTAGATAGGTTATTCCATTATCTACTTCGTAGATATATGAACTTGAATCAGGGGGAACATTTTGACCTGTTATAGAAATTGAAATATCACCTGCAACTGCATTCTGAGGTAGAAGTATAGTGGTGTGCCCATCTTCGCTTATGGCTGTTCCACCATATTGAGAAAGAATGCTTTCTGGTGTTTTGAAAATAGATGTGGGAGTCATTTTATTCTGGCGATCATCTTGAGCTCCATAGACATGAACCTGTATGGCTTTACCCGAATATGAATCAGGGAGAATTACAATGCCAGTCCATTCATCGCCATTAAAGCTTTGTTTTTCTACCAATAGCGAATCATCATCAGGGTCATTATTGTTACCCAGGTCTGGATAAAATGGATGGGTGACGAGGACAGTTGGCTCTCTATTTAGGTCTAAATAAAAATCTTCTTTGAATTTAATTATAAGAATAATCTGGTCTTCAGTAACATAGTTTGTTCGGATGGTATCGATAGCAGGGGCTGTTATATCAATATAAAAGTAATCCATTGAGGACCAGCTAGATGGGGCATAACCATAGTCGATTGCGCGGACCCTCCAGCTATAGTTTCCTTCAGGTAAATTTTTTAAAGTTTTTTGTGTGCTGTTAATGGTCCCAATTTCTCCACTACCATAGTATCCTGTACTTATAGCATGATCATTATTCTCTTCATCAGATCCGACTTGAATTTGGTAACGTAAACCTAATTCAGGTGTTGAAGTACCATTTGCATTATCGGGATCTACCGGTGCCACCCAATTAAGATTTACTCTGTCGTTGTTTATATCGGAATCATCTAAAAGATAGGGTGGGTTAGGTGCTTTATTAGGGTTTTCGAGACCTTCAAGGTTATCGTAGACCTGTGCTACTACATCCTGATTGGCTTTAAAACCAGATAAGAAAAGATCAAGGTCGCCATCTGCGTCGTAATCTCCCCATTGGGAGAAACTAATTCCGACACTGTCTATAGCAAGAGTTTGATCAACAATGAAGTTACCATTATCTTGATAATAAATTGTTGTAGTTGGTACCGATCCCAGAGCGCCTTGTGTGCTGGAGTGTCCAGTAATAATCAGGTCAAGATCGCTATCTGAATCATAATCTCCCCAGGCGGCTTTCCCAAAGTAAACTCCCTGCAAAACATGTGAAACGGTGAATGTATTTATTGCATTAATTGCAACATAGGTTATTGGATCACCGTCTGCATTTAATCCTGTAAGGGCAAAGTCATCATATCCATCACTATTATAATCAGCAAAAGCAATTGACCCAGCAGTAACACCAAAAATTTCTGATTCCCATGCTATTCCCGGTGTTAGAATATGATTAGAATTATTTAAATAAACTCGCATTCTGATAGATTGAGTTTCATCAGCTCCAATTGTAACTAAATCTAGATTCCCATCACGATCAAGATCTACCCACTGTACGATGGCAGGATTGATGGGTACGAGGTGAATTTGGTTGGTATCTAAACGCAGTATTCCATTATCATTATAAAAAATATCCAGATGACGTCTATAGTAATTGTCAAATCCACCTTGAACGTAGTCTAAGTCTCCGTCATTATCATAGTCTCCCCAGTGATGTCCATTTACACCACCATTCACCCAGTTATCCTTTATCCCATCAAAATTTAGATCTTCATGGATTTCAGATACTGTATCAGGCACGTATACACCATTATCCCATTTATAGAAACTTGTTGCAAAACCACCAAAAAAATTACTGATTTGAAAACCTGTCATAGTTAGGTCTAGATGACCGTCATTTGTATAATCAACCCATGAGAGATGACCACCAAAAACTGCTTCTATATTTTGGTTTAAATCTTGAGATAATAGGCCATCTGTATTTTCGAATAAACTGGTGATACTTGTACCTGAAAAAGTGACGCCTGTGAGTGCTAAATCTGATACACCATCTTCGTTATAATCGGCCCATCCTGCAGATGAGTAATATACTCCTGGAAGAGATTGGGTTGATGCAACAAGACGAGGAATAAATAAGGTATCCTCTTGTGACCATTCAGATTTATTTCCAGAGCCATCTAGAGTTTGGATTGCCCAATAATATGTCCCATGTGGAATCTCATGAAATTCTCTAATAAGCCGTTGACCAACATTAGAAGAGTTAAATGGGACACTCGAAGAGACAAGTTCATTGCCACTGGGTGAAGTACCAATACGGATATTATAAGATAAACTAATTGGGTCATCAATATCATCTGTCCCCGCTCCCCATGAAAATATTGCACGGGTGCTTACGGCAAAGGCTGTAAGAGCAGTTGGAGCCTGAGGTTTTTGGTTGGTTTCTGAGGTTGTGTTAATAAACACTTGAGAAAAACTTGTGGAATCATTACCTATTTCACTTGTGCCACTTGCAATAAGGTCTGGCGTAGCATCCTGATTTATATCTACAAACCGTGCTGCTCGTGCTCCTTGAATTTCTTTAATTGGAGTAAATGTCCAGTCTCCATTATTTACGTAAACTTTGGCTGATAGAGAATGTACTTTCCCAGAGAAATTGCTTACAGAATCAGCACCAGAAATTACAAAATCTTGGTAGCCATCCAGATTAAAATCAATCGCATCTATATTACCATAACTAACTGCAAAATCAATTCCATTTGAATTTAATGAGTATGTTCCAAGAGGTTCATTTTCAAAAATCCAGGTGACTAGTTTATCTTCAATTTTATTCCATCCTGTCATTATCAAATCTTGATCGCCATCAGAGTCAAGGTCAACAAAGTGAGATACTCCGGCCTTAAGACCATTAATAGCATCAGCAGTAGTTACCTCAGTCAGTCTACCTATAGGGTCATTTTGGTAGAGCCTGGTAACAGATGAGTTTGGGTCTGCTGTTTGGCCGCAAATTATTAGATCTGGATCGCCATCATTATCATAATCACCCCAAGAGCTACTACCGGTGAATAAAGCTGGGAAAATAGTGGAAGGATCTTTATCAAGGCTATTTATTTTATTTAAAAATAGTTCATTCAGAATATTATCAGAATATTCATTGACACCCATTAAAAATAAATCAGGTCTCCCATCCATATTTACATCACCCCATTGCCCATTGCTATAGGATACAGACATGTTTTGGAGCCATGAAGATTCGTTGAAGGAGCCTGATGAGGTATTAAAAAGTAGTTTTGACTTGGCTGAACCATTTACATATATATCCATATAGCCATCAAGATTTACATCTCGGACACTAATATTTCCTATTCCTCCCAAGTATTCAGCAATTGTATCAGGATATGTAACAAAGGTTTCTTGGTAGCCTTGAGAAAGTATCCCGGCACTGTTTCCTAATAGTACATCAATGAAAATTCCAAAACGAGTGGAGTCATATCCTGATGAGATAATATCATTATATCCATCATTATTTATATCTGCAATCTCAATTGAGTTGGCTATAGACTGAGAGATGCTGGCTGAGAGTGAGGTATCATTCACAAATGGGTCTTGGGCGACTAGGTGAGAGAAAGCTGCCCCGATTAAGAAACAACGGAGCGTTTGTTTTTGCCACTGCATTCTAGACTTTTTTATTTACTAGTTAGAGTCCAGACACCATCCCAGTTGTCTCCTGGCGAATTAGCCAGAAAGTGTTCACATCTTGGTATATAGATTCTGCTGGGGTTGGTTTTTCTGCCTGCGAACATGTCCTCCAAGGCGTCGGATGCTTTGAAAGCTTCTATAGCCTTGGACCATTCTTGGTTCTTATATAAATCTAACGCTTCATTGTAAGCTGGAAGAATTTTCTTGTATTGCTCTGGTTCTTCCCCAACTTCCGATATTAATTCCCATACCTTTACGGGTTCTTCTTTTCCCATTACTCGAACATTATCTAAGTCACGAACCACAACCTTATCTTTAACAGGCTGATAGGTGCTGTCTGCAATTTGAATATATATGCCATACTGTTTGGCAGATGATTCAAGTCGTGCGGCAGTATTTACATTATCACCCATCATTGTATAGTTCATCCGTGCCTCTGACCCCATATTTCCTGTAACCATCTGGCCAGAACTTATGCCAATTCGATTTTGCATATTATGGACAATCTCGGGCCACCGGTCACCCTCACCGCGCCACCCTTGGCGTAATAATTCAAGTTTTTCCTGCATCTGGATTGCTGTTCTGCATGCCCATAATTCATGATCTTCTACATCAATCGGAGCACCATAGAAGGCAACGATTGCATCACCAATGTATTTATCTAGAGTACCATTATTTTCAAGGAGGACATCAGTCATATCCGTAAGATATTGATTTAAAAGAGCAACCAGCTCGCTTGCTGTTAATTTTTCAGAAAATGCAGAAAAACTTTGTATATCTGTGAAAAATGCAGTGTGATACCCCTCTTCACCACCTAGAGATGGTTCTTCACCACTTTCATACATTTGGTCAATGAGCTCTGGCGAAACATAGGTTCCAAACGAGTCTTTGAGGAAATTTTTATTTTTTTCTTCCTGTATATAATTAAAAACTGTAATCCCAAGGTAGCCAATTGCAAGTGTGGATAGAGGCCCCACCATATCTAGCCAAACATGTTGCGTAGAAAATAACCAAAATGATAACCAAGTATATGCTATAACAACAATTCCTATTGCCAGTCCACCCATTGCTGCACTTAGCGCAGGTACCGCAAAAGATAGTAATATCCCAAAAACTATAATAATAAGAGCGACGTTAGACTTAGATATCTCATGGATAATTTTGTTATCGAGGATTGTATTAAGAGCATTTGCATGCAGACCTACCATAGGATATCTGGGATCAAAAGGCATTGGGTTTAAGTCTGATGTCCCTGTTGCTGTTAGTCCATAGTAAAGTTTTTTCCCTACAAATTCAAATGGGACAATATTATGGACAGTATTTTTTTCTTCACTACCAATAAACAACCTTTTTTTAGCTCCATAAGGATAGAACGATAGTGGGCGTTGCTCATTAATCATATCATTCTTATTTAGATTGGAAATGATTTGAAAATTTCTTGCTAAAAACCTGGCATCAGCTTGAGCTTTATCCAATTTTTTGAAGTTATCGCCATCGCTAGTTTTAATTGCATCATTGATGTCTATCATATGCTGTCTAAAAGAGGAAAATTTATAATTTTCAATTCCATAATTATAAGTTACTTTGCCCTCAGTTATTAATTCATCAAGAGTAGGACTTTTGCTTCTGTTTGAATCTTGAAATGCCTTCGCAATAATATTATTATTTTTAATTTCGTTAAAAATGTGAGGAGGTGCTTTTTTAAAATCTTTTGCAGTACCACTTGGATTATTAAGAATCCACTTCTCTAATGCTCCCATCATCATTACTTTTTTTACTGAAGATAAAATATCTTTTTTTGATGCATTAATAGATCCTAAGGCAGGTTTATAGGCGGCTTTTGCATTACCGCTAAAAGAAAGGTTAGTCAGTTTTTTGAATTTAGCTAGAACATAATTTTGGTATTCATGTTTTTGAAATTCTTTTAAAATATTATATGGATAATGGACTAAATCAAACTCACCTGTTTCTTTGTCCTCCCAGTTTCCAGCCCAATTAACCTGCATTTGGCCTTTTGCATTTATAGGAATAGAAACCTCTGTCCGACCATGCTCATCCATTTCTGGAATAGGAAACTTTAAATAATCACCTGGCACAATCTCTACATCATCAAAAGAAACGCCATAATGATTGAGTGCGATTGCTAATGATGCTGAAGGAAAAATTTTATCTTCATACAGGCCGACCAAAGGATATTTTCTTTGAAGACCATCGGGGTCAGGGTCGGATTGGAAAAAATACACACCCGAAGAACTTTTTATAAGTGTATCAACAGCAGTCTCTATATCATAAAAATCAAACAGCGTAGAATAGTTTTTTGGATCAACAGTCCGAAATAAGTTTCTCTCTTGAAGAAGTTGTAGTCTTCTTTCCATAACCTCAGATCGTTTTTTGATTGGTTCTTTTTTTATACCTTGGGGTTTGAAGCTTTGGGCAAAAATAATATTTCCTGCTTTTTTTGCAGCATCAGCCAGATCATTATCAGGGTCGGGGAATAAGTTTTTAACTCTATCTATTGTTAGAGTGGAATCGGTGACGCTGTTAAGTATTTTATATTCAAGCTTACGCTCACTATCTTCAATAAAATATATATCGAAAATAAATGCGTCAAGCTCATGCTCGGCTGCAAGATTAACCATTGGGATATGTTTTTCGCGACTCCAGGGATCCCACTTGCCTTCTGTTTGCAAGGCCCTTACGTCAATATCGGCTGTGGCTATATCATTTCGAGTTTTAAGAAGACCTCTATTTTTAAATCTCATATCTAAAAGACTGTGCTCAAAGTTATCATATATATCAAGAAATGACAGGATGCAAACTAGAATCGCAATCCCGAAAGAAATTAGAATATAAGGTAAGTTTTTCTGCATTGGTGTTTTATCCTACAACATTTGGAGTGATAAAAATTAATAATTCCCGCTGCTCTTTATCGATGGTTTTAGATTGAAACATTCTACCTAAAAATGGGATATCACTGAGCACAGGTACAAACTTTTTATTTTCTATCGCATTTTCCGTGATGAGCCCGCCTATGATTACAGTGTCTCCATCATCCACAGTTACTTGTGTTTTTACAGATCTTTTTGTAGAACGAGGCTTATCTGTTATTACTTCGGCGGCAGAGAGGAGTGCCTCGACACTAGCATCTACGAGCAGTGTAATCCTAGACTCATCATTTATTCTTGGTGTGACAGTCAGAGTAATACCCACATCTTTTTCCGTAATTTGTCTAATATTATTATTTATGAAACCACCGCCACTAGCTCCTGTTTGACTTTGGGCATTTTGATTGCTCATATTGCTAACACTACCTTCAATATAAATTGTTGTCGTGATATTAGTTTCAGCAGAATGATTATCCAGAGTTGTAATCTGCGGACTTGCAAGGACCTTTGATTGACCTCTGGCTTGCATGATTTTCCAAGCTCTACCAAACTGTAATGGGTTTAACGTTGCGATGGTCATCTTATTTAATTTAAATGGTAAAAGGGAGCCTGACGTATCGCTCGCTCCTCCAAGAGTTATAGGAGTATTTGATGACCAGTCAATGCCACTGCCCTTAGCAGTGTCTAGCCCAGACTCAATGAACTTTATGGCTATATTTACATTTGATATTGGTCTATCTAGTTCATTAATCATTGCTATTAATCTTGGTATATTTTCTTTGACATCAGAGATAATAGCAATATTTGCTACTCCACCACCTCCACCTGCGGTAACAATTGGTGCAAAAGGCTGTATTGAACCTTGAGGAGTGAAAAGAGTAGCCAGAGGGCCAGATAGATCATCTGAGTTGATATATTTTAATTTAACTATACGAGTTTCTATCTCTCGTGGAAATTCAGTACTAGATCCACTGACAATGATAATATTTTCTTGAGTGAAATAGCTATAGCCATTTGGTTTTAGAATAACATCTAGTGCCGCCTTAACAGATACATTCTCTAGATTTGCTGTTATTGTGTCTCTCACATCTGGGGTGACTACTATATTTAACCCCGTTAGTTCACCAAGTAACATCAAGACATTCCTGATATCTGAATCTTGCATGTTAATAGACATTTTTTGAGTTAAATCATATTCGTTACCATCTTTATCAAGTGTTGAGAACCCAGAGGGCTGCTGAGAGATAGCGAAAGAAAAAAATAATAAAAGATGAACAAAATATTTTTTATGTTCCAACATCTTTTATAATCCTTGTTTTTCCAACCTTAAAAGTTATCTGTTCATTTTCTATTTTTTCTATAAGTGCATCATTGATTAGATCTCCCTCAGTAAATGTCTGCCCATTAATTGTAACAAACGCTTTTTCTCCCATCCGCACTGCTGTTTCAATAATTAAGCCATCAAGGTTTGAGAAAACAGCATTATCATTTATTTCTATTTCTAGTTTTTCTATTTCTAGTTTTGGTGTCGCTTTGGATCTCTTAGATATTTTAGGAGGTTCATAAACATCTACGAAGGGATTTCTTGACCAACCGTCTAGGTCTGAGATATTATCTGCTATTGGTAAAAACTCTTTTGTACCTACAAAACCAATTTTGCTTTCAGTCAGCTTTTTTCTTGCTTCAATTCTTGCTTGAACGTCTAATCCTCTTTGCGCGCTTACGCCCGCTGTTCGAGCACGTTTTTTAACTACTTTTTTTGTTCGAGTATCATCTTTCTTATCACTGTTTCGTGCTATATAATCATATATTGCATACCCAATAGAAAGTGCAAGTAATAACGATAAGAATTTTAATCTTGGTGTCATGAAGTTTCACCTCTAAACTACTTCAAAAATAACAGTATCTAAAATCTTTTTATCATTATCAGTAATTTCTACTTTCCATGTTCCTTTATCTGAGCCTTCAACCACCCGGTGTGATATTGCAGGGATTTCTTTTCCGGCTCTAACACGTATGCGTACTTTAGCTTTGAGTTGTCCATTCATATACCAAATATGGTAAATATCATTGTGTTTTCCCGAATTATTGTTTAAAAGTGAGTGGCAATAAACTTTACCAATAGTAGTCGTAAACCTTCTACCTGGGTTAATAGGCAGGTTGTTTTTCACTTTTTTACAAATTTTACTATCTAATATTACAATACCATGAAAATTATTATACGTGTCTGTATCGTATGGATCTTCATTTCGTTTTTGAGTCTGGGCGGGCTCGTCCTTTTTTAACTTCACTGATTTGGTTTTTTGTGCAGGCATTGGCGGGCTATTTGCCTGTGTTAGATTGGTTTTATTTTTTGGTACAGATCCTGTGATTTGTATGGACTCATCAATGGGCTCTGTGGCAGGTTCAAGCCACATCTCAGGCACATCCTGCATGCTGTCGGGTACGCTAATTGTTTTATCGATTAAGTCTGAGACATCTAACTTTTTTGATGCGGTTGTATTAGACTTAGGAATGTTTTTTACTGCGACATTCTTTTTGATTGTTGTTGGTAATTCAAGTAGCGACTTGTTTTTTAGACTTTGAAAATAGGTATAAGATATTAGCTTAATAGTCTGCGCAGAGGCTGATTCCTTTTGAGTAACCTCTATATTGGATGCTGTCATCCTATATCGGCCTGTGAGCATTGCGTCTAATAATTTCCCAAAATTAATAAATGAACCTTTGAGAGTTATATCAACAGGAATCTTTTCAACAACTATTTCTTTTTCAGAATCTGGCATGCGTATTGTTTTCGTTTCGATAGCATTATCGGAGGGAGAAAAATTTTGAATTACTAGACCGTGTTTGATAATTAAAGAATAGAGATAGTCGTTAACGCTTTCGAATAGTCTCTTATCAGGTATGCGTTCAATAATAACTGTAAACTCATCGTTCAGTAGATCCCAATCTGATCGCATTGCTACGAGTTGAGTTTCCATTCCTTTATATTTTTTTACTTCACTAGAGAGACTTCTTTTTATTTGCCGTGACCGCTTAAATTCTTTTACGAGATCCTGATAAAACAGAAAATACCACACTAGTGAAAAAAGAATTAAGCAACCAAAGATAGAGATTGACAGGTACTTTTGGTTTTTGATGAACTTATCCATTAAATAACGCACTTAATTTCAAACTGTAAATTATCATTACCCAAATGAGCCTGAGATGCCTCACTCATAACTTCAATATTTTGAAAAAGGCCAGACTCATCAAGCATAGCTAGGAAATTATTAAAATGGCTATTCAAAAGAGCTGGATTAGCTTGGACTTTCCCTGCGAGTCGTACTACCCTTTGATGTTCATCTTCTTTTCGTACTACTTTTACTAGATCACGCCCTACTTTCTTATATGCTTGAATCTCCCATCCTTCTTGGAAATTAAGCTCATTTATTCTTATCTCTTTTGGTGTATAGAAACTCAAAAATCTATTGATAGCCAAAATTCTATTAAAATATTCTGTGTCATAGCTTAAAATATTAAGCTGCTCTTCTACAGTTGTTTTGTTTTCTGATAATAGACTATGCTCCTTTTCCACATATGCGAGACTTTCATTTTGAATCTGCATGGGATTAATTTCAATATTTAGTGCATTAATATTCAATTTTGCAAATAACGAAAGACCGCAAAATATTATGATTGATGCAGCGGTAGAAACAAGCCCCGCTCTGTTTATCCATCTTAATATTTCATTTTGTTTTAATTTTTTTGGTACAATATTTACGGAGTTTTTAATATGAAGTGCTGAGCCAATTGATGCTGCCAATAAAGAAGGATGATAATCCAATGAACTTAGCTCAAAACCAACAGGCAGGGCCAAATTCCTAATAGGATTTATAAAGCTAGTGTCCAGGCCAGTACTCCCTTCAATAAATTTGTCTAAGTATAAAATCTCACCGGCAGAGCCACTCAATAAAATTTCAGTATCATCTGAAATTTTAAATTCTTTTCTCATGCTATTGATCGTACGGTCTATCTCCTGTCGCCAACTATCAAAAACTGGTCTAAAAATATCATCATAGGTTCCTTTATTTACTTTTTGGCCCATAGACCTAAGGAAAGACTCTGGGACTTGAAACAACTTTCTATCGTGCCACGTATCAATAGATATGCCATTGTCTCTAAGAGCATCAGTGAGGCTTTGTACACCAATGTACAATTCTCTGATGATTGTCAATTCAGTTTTAGTGCACCCCAGGATGTTCCCGCTATTTTCACCAATAAAAATAATGATGGTATTCTTTTTACGATGCTCAGGATAATTCCAGATAAATGCGTTATAGAGGGCCTGATGAATTGGATACCATTGCCTTATACCCCAGCCAAGTTCATACATGGGATCACTAATATTTTCTAAAACAGATTTTTCACCGATGCCAACGCGGTAAAGATTTTTTTTACCGGCTACATGATTGACTACAATGGAGTCTTCATCTGTATAGTTATAATTTTTATTAATTGCCCACTGAATGATTTCCTGTTTTTCTTTTTTATTCTCCTTTGGGACGCTTACTAACTGGTATTTGATTTGATCGTGATTTAAAGTAAAAACAATAGTATTCTTTTTTTCAACAGATTTAGATGCAGATTTATATAGATCACCATAATCTTGAATCTTTTCAACTAATAGATCTATTGACTCGGAACAGGCTTCTATAAAATCTTGAGGGTTTTTTATAGGACTAAAAAATCGATCATTATTTGAAAATATTTCATGTGATAATAAAGTTTTTATACCATTTTTTTCTTGAATTACTGTTGCTGAGATTCGACCACAATCTACGTGCAGGCCGATATAAGTTTGATCAATTGGAATGTTATTCAGGATTCCAGAATTTATATGGGGAGGATATCTCCCTTGAGTAGGTAAAAAATCATCATCACTAAAATCTGTTTGGGTTGGTGGCAGAGATCCATCGCCATTGGCTTCACTACTGCTAGCTATTGGAACTTGAATATTTTTATTTTCAGGAGTAGTTATTGTCTTAATAGGATCATTTGGTGTTACTTTATTTTCTTTTTTTGATTCTAATTTGTCTACTGGTAATTCTTCAGAGGAACCTCCTATCCAATCATTTTCTTCGGCTGGATCAAATATGGGTTCTGTAGTTTGATCTTCTTTTTCGGGCTCTTCTTTGCGGAGGACATCTAAAAGTTTGTTAACTGCAATCTCATTATAATTTTTCTTCTTTTGTTTTAAAAGCCCACCAATATCAATTTTGCCAGAGATTACTCTTTGGACCATTTCTTCATTAATATCATTTTTGTCTTCACTAATCATTGTTAATAGTATCTGGTGGCAGAGCTGCGTGACTTTTCTAGGGTATCCTTGAGTATTTTTATGGATTTTTAGAATAGCCTTTTCGGTAAACCAGCTTCCTGCTTTTCCTCCGGTTACTTCAATCCTGTGATCTATCATTCCTTTCATATCTTCTAGAGCTATGGGGCCAATTTCAAAATCAAAAGAAATTCTATCTTCAAAATTTGGGTATTTATGAATCATTGCACCCATCTCAGGTTGACCAAAAATAATTAGCTGTAACAGTTTGAAGTCATCGGTCTCAAAATTTAATAAGGTCCTAAATACGTCCAGCATTTCTCCTGGTAGATTTTGACCTTCATCAATAATTAAGACTAAAGTTTTGCCTTGCTCAACTCCTACTTTAAGAAGGTAATTCTCAATAATATTACGGCAGTCTTGTACTGATTCACCTGATTCATTTATCCCAAATAGTTCTATGATGTGTTTGAGAAGAATGATCTCAGATTCAAACTTAGGGTCTAGGATTAGGTAAAAGTCAAAGTCATCAGACTCATCTTTGAAGTTCTGAATTAGCTTGCGACTTATGGTAGTTTTCCCTACCCCGATACCCCCTCGAACTACCGATAAACCACGGCGCATCCTAATTGCAAGCTCTAATCCTTCGAGGCACTGGCGGTGTTCAACTGCAGGATAAAATAATTCAACGTTGGGCGACGTTGAAAAAGGGTCTGCACTCAGTCCTATTGAATCAAATAGATTCAATGCAAACTCCCAGACTCTTTCTTATGCAAATGTGAAATAGGTGTATAACATAAAAGCAGATGCTATTATGAGACATGCACCAAGTACAATACGATGTTTAAAAAAAAATGCATCTGTCATGTATAGTTTATTTGCCTTCTGCTCCGCCACTAGTATTGTATCAGGCGAGACTAAAAGAAGAATACCAAAAATTCCAGCAGTAAGTGAAATAATTAAAAATATAATTTCTTTTAGCGGGCCGGTGGTGTAAGTGTAACCTAAAAATGCAGATGCCAGTAGCATCATGATTCCCAGCGGAATACGATTATTTATAAGAACCGTATCGGTCATATAAAGACGATTAGCTTTTCGCTCTGCTTTCAAGACCACCGCTGGTGCGAAAATTAAAAGTGTACCAAACACAGCGGATAATATCCCTATAAGCAGAATGATAACCATTGGATTTATCATACTAAAACCTCTGAGTTCAAGATTGTTTGAACCGGAACTAATTGTAATACCTAAGAACTGGTACAACGCCCCGTTTCATCAGTTGATTAATTTAATGAAAATAAAAGATAAAGATAACCTTCTAACTTTTAAAATTCGTATTTTAATATTTGTTAGAATTGAGTCTATTATCTCAACCAAGAAGATGGCATTATCACCATCGAATACCATGGGTGGTTGTATTTTTATTACATTTTTATCTGTCTATCAGTGCTGAGTAGGATCCCTCTGTAATTTTTTTCTAAATTGGTCAGGCACTGGGATGGCAGTGGCTCACATGTTGGATATTATTAACTGCATCTAAGTATTTCTACCTTTCTTAAGAGTCTGCACTGTGAATTAATTTTTCTGTCCATTCGTTTAAATTCTCACTCTCTAATTTTTTTAGGAGCGACCAGGCGGAGGGTTCTGAAATGGTTAGGTATTTATTATCTGGGAAAATAGTTTTTCTCCATGCTGCCATGGACACTGTTAAACAAAGACGAACACATGTCATGTAAATAAGGCACTGTAGCTCATGATTAGTTAAAGGAAAGCAAGATTGATAGCCTCTAAGAAAAAAAGCCATGAGCGGGAGGGGATTCTTTTTATCTAAAGCGATATAGGCCAAGCAGACTGCGGGCTCGAGTGCTTGATATGAAAATACCATATCTCCAAAATCAATAATTCCAATTGTCTCTCCTTTTTCATCGACTAATATATTGTGGTCATTACCATCATTGTGAATAACAGACATTCTCAGGGCCTTCAAATGTGGGACAACGTTATCTTCAAATTTATTTAAAAAATGGTGGACTGTTTGTTGATTTTGGTTTGATTTAATATATTTCATCCGTTGGTAAATTAATTTATAGTCTTGTATGTCCCACTCAAAGATCCTGTGTGAACCTGGGTGATCAAATCCACTAAGCGCCTTACTAAATTGCCCCATGAATTTCCCCATCTTTAAATAGTCATCTCCTCCCATTTTTTTTTCATATAGGAAACTTCCTCTGATATATTCGAATAAGCATATTCTAAAAAGATTGTTTTCTTTATGTGCCAGAACAATTTCTCCAATTGGTTTAGGTACTTGGACCTCAGGATTATTTTTTACAATATAATTGATTGCAGACAATTGAACCTCTAGGGTGGATTCCCTTTCTGCACAATTAAATATTTTCAAAATATATTTTTCAGAGTCAGTTGAAATAATAAAATTTTGATCTCGATCACTATAAAGCTCCCTAATCTCACCAATTACATGATAACTCTTTTTAAGAATCTGATAAACTTCTTCTTGAGAAAATGAAGGTGGAGGTTCTGTAAACACCGAACGCATATAACAAAATTAAGTAACCAAACTGCCACAAGAAATTTCATTTTTGTATCATTTTGAAACACTTCTACAAATATATTGTAAAATTATGTGACATTTATATATATTGTTCATTAATTTTCCGTAAATCCGAGGTCAAAGGTACTCTGTTGGAATATGGGTATCTAAAATATTATGGTAAGCAATGCAAAACAATCTGTACTTATCATAGAAAATGATAATACAGTCATAGAAAACCTTTCTAAAAGGTTTAAAAAGCGTGGCATGTTAGTTATTACCGCCAGAGATGGCTACGAGGGATATACTCGTGCGTGTCAAGAGATACCTGATTTTATTATTGCAGAGACACTTCTCTCCAATATGGATGGGTTTAGAATCTCTCGTTTGTTGAAATATGATGAGCGGTATAAAAATATTATGATTGTGTTAATTACCTCTAATGATTTAGATATGATAAATGATATGTATCAGGCAAGTGGTGCAGACAATGTTCTAAGAAAACCATTCAAATTTTTAGATTTAATTAAATCACTAAAAGTAACTGAAGCAGTATGAATATGATCCCACAAGAAATAATTATTTTATTCCTCTTGGTGATAGGAGCATCTTTTGGGAGTTTTTTAAATGTAGTTATTTACAGAGTTCCCCAAAAAATGAGTATTATAAAACCTGGTTCTCATTGTTTCTCCTGTAAGGAGCAAATAGAAATAAAGGATAACCTCCCTATAATTGGATATTTTATTTTAAAAGGAAAGTGTAGACAATGTAATGCATCGTTCCCCAGCCGCTACGCCTTTGTGGAGATAGTCACCGCGCTTTTGACAATCATCCTCTATATAATTTTTGGTTTTAGCGGTTCATTTTTTGTTTATCTTGCTCTGACCTATCTTCTTATTGCAATGACTTTTATTGATATTGATCATTTCATAATTCCAAATGGGTTTATATTAATTGGGCTATTTCTCTTGGTATCGAGTCTTGTATTAGATTGGATTACTATTGATTGGAAATACGCGGTATCTGGATCTTTTGTTTTTGCAGGATTTCTTTTTGCGATAGGGCTGATTGGACAATTTATTCTTAAGAAAGAGAGCATCGGATTTGGAGATGTGAAACTGGGTATTGTCCTTGGTGGTTTTCTAGGTGTAGAGTATTCTATATTAGCTCTTTATCTGAGTTTTGCATTAAGTGCGATTGTTGTTTTTGTTATGCTTGGAGGGAAACTAATTAAAAAGAATGAAAAAATACCTTTTGGCCCTTACCTTGCGGCAGGCACACTGATCGCGCTGTTTACGAAAACACCATATGGCGGTAATTATATCTTGAATTGGTATTACACAACAATGTTTTAGTATGGCGGTTACTGGTAAACAACTTTTAGGTACTATGCTTGTCCAGGCCGGCAAGATTGATGAAAGCCAGCTTCAAAAGGGTCTTCAAATTCAAAAAGAAAAAGATACTTATATAGGCAAGATATTTATAGAACTGGGTTACCTGAATGAGGGAGAAATCAATCGATATATTAGCTATCAGCTAAAAATACCTTATCTGCAGCTTGGTTATTACGGATTTGATAATTCCTTAATGGATTTATTGCCAGAGAGTCTCATCCGCTACCAAAAAATCTTACCACTTTTCCGTATGAATAATACATTAAATATTGCTGTGTCGGACCCGTTGGATTCCGTGCCAATTAATGCGGCCAGAGATGCCACCGGATTAAAAATTGAACCGGTGATTGCTTTAGAAACAGAGATTGAAAATGCTATCGATTTGCACTACGGAATCTCTGGTTTTGTGGATATTGATTCATCAGGAGATGATACTACAAATATCTCTGATTTTTTTGATGAGACAAGAATTGTTGAACTTGTGGATAGTATTATTTCGCAAAGTCAAAAATACAATTGTTCTGATATTCATGTTGAGCCTCGTGAAAATGATATTCGTGTTCGCTTTAGAATAGATGGCAGGCTGCAAGATTTTCAGGTATTGCCTAGTGATATTCACACCGCTCTTGTATCAAGGCTGAAGATTATGGCGAATATGGACATAGCTGAGACTAGAAAACCTCAGGACGGTCGTATTTTATTCAATTCTAACAAAGGCAGGCTTGACCTGCGTATCTCAACCTATCCAACACTTTATGGTGAAAAAACGGTTCTTCGTTTGTTAAATATTTCAGAAGCGTTACATTCTTTCAGAGGTCTCGGTTTTGAGCCTGTTTGCGAAGAAAGGTTTAACAGTATGTTGATCGGTGGAGAGGGTATTATTTTAGTGTCAGGCCCAACAGGAAGTGGGAAAACAACGACCCTATACTCAACTCTAAATAAACTTGAATCTCCAGACGTGAACATTGTAACTGTTGAAGATCCTATAGAATACGATCTTGATAATATTAATCAGGCACAGATAAATGCAAAGTCGGGTGTGACTTTTGCATCTGCATTGCGCTCTATTTTACGGCAAGATCCAGACATCATTATGGTGGGAGAGGTTCGTGATGAAGAAACAGTTGAGCTTGGGATACGTGCTGCGCTCACAGGACACCTTGTATTTAGTACGATTCACACCAACGATGCTGCGTCAGGATTTACGCGTCTCCTGAATTGGGATGTTGAGCCATTCCTTATTGCCTCAACTGTCAAAGGAATCCTTGCACAGAGGTTGGTAAGAAGAATTTGCGTAGAATGTAGAGAACCCTATGAACCCGATGAAAAAGAATTGAGCATGATTGGACTTGGGCCAAAAGATTCTATTAAATGTTTTAATGGTAAGGGATGTTTGGCATGTAGGAATACTGGATTTAAAGGTAGAATTGGGATCTATGAATTATTACTAATGGATGCTCAAATTTCAGAGTTAGTGCTTAATCAGGAGCCAGGATATAAAATCCGTGAGCAGGCAAAAAATAATGGGATGGTTACTCTTCTTGAAGACGGTATAATAAAAATTGAGAGAGGAGACACGACCCTGTCTGAAGTATACGAGACTCTAGGAGCAACCAAGGCAATATTATGATAAATGTTCTTTATGTTGGCGGGAAAAACCAGAGCATTCCTGAGCTATTGAATAGGAGTGTCCATGTGGACTATGTGCAGAATGGTATGATTGCTTTGAGTGCTATTCAAACGGGTGAGTTTGATGCTGTAAT
>CAZEER010000021.1:0-34217 GCA_964511215.1 uncultured bacterium
ATAAGGAAAAGAAGGAGTGGGTTAAGAAGAATCAATCCTTATTGTAATTCAGTTTAAGGACAATTTCCTCAAGTTTCTTCTTACCTTTCTTTTTCTTACTCCACTTTTTTATAATTTTCAGGTAAAACAGGTAAGTACCTAAGGGATAACAAGGGTAGAAAAAAATACGAAGTATTAGAGGGGAAAAAGACTTTGACTACCCCTACTCACTCTGAAACTTATTCTACGGTGACAGACTTTGCGAGATTTCGAGGTTGATCTATTTCAGCTTTCTTGAGTACCGCTAATTCATATGCTAGTAATTGTAATATTATCGAGCTTGAAATAGGAAATACATATGGGTGTGTTTGAGGAACTTCTATAACAAAATCTGATAGTTTTAATAATTCTTTATTAGGTTTATCTGTGATAGAAATAATAATTCCTTTTCGAGCTTTTACTTCTTGTATATTAGCTAATATTTTTGAAAATATTTTATCTTGAGGGGCTAAGAATACTACAGGCATATTTTCATCAATTAGTGCTATTGGACCATGCTTCATTTCTGCGGCTGGATATCCCTCTGCATGTATATACGATATTTCTTTTAATTTTAATGCTCCTTCTAATGCAACTGGGAAATTTATTCCTCTTCCTAGATATAAGACATTTTGAACACACATTATCTCTTTTGCGATAGATCTAATAATATTAGTTTGGGACAAGACTTTTTTAACATCCGCATTCATACGATGTAGAGCAGCAATTAGTTTTTGTCCACGGTCTCTCCCAATACCTAGTCTCCGTCCTAACATCAGTGAAAGCATTATTAAAACAGTAACCTGGGATGTAAATGCTTTTGTAGAAGCAACTCCAATTTCAGGACCTGCATGAGTATAGATTCCCGTATCAGTTTCTCTAGCAATGGTACTTCCAACCACATTACAAATACCAAGAGTAAGAGCGCCTATTTTTTTTGCTTTTCGCACCGCAGCTAATGTATCTGCTGTTTCACCAGACTGACTAATTGCAATTAAAACCGTATCTGAATCCACTATAACATCACGATATCTGAATTCAGATGCATATTCGACATGTACAGGGACTTTAGCATAACTTTCAATTAAATGTTTACCAATCAATCCTGCATGCCAAGAGGTTCCACATGCAGTGATATAAATTCTAGTAGCTGTTATAAGATTTGGAATAAAATCTATTATTCCACCAAGGTGAGTAGTTCCATCTTCCATATTCAACCTTCCTCGCATTGTATCAGTAATAGAGTGAGTCTGATCATGGATTTCCTTAAGCATAAAATGAGGAAACTCACCTTTCTCAATTTCTTCAATGCTTAGATCTATTTCCGTGAGTACTTTAGTTAATACTTTTTTTGACTTGATATTATGAATCGTATATCCGCTATTAGTAAGCGTAACCATCTCTCCATCATCAAAATAAATCACATTTCTCGTGTACCCTACAATAGGAGATGCATCACTCCCTAAAAAATACTCATTGTCCCCAACACCTAAGACTAAAGGACTTCCCATTCTTGCGGCAACCATCATATCTGGTTCATCTGCACAGATAGCAACAATTCCATATGCTCCTACTACTTCCTGCAGTCCCGCTCTGACTGCAGAATCAAACGTCATTGATTTAGAACTATTGTAAAGGGTTGAAATTAACTGAACCAAAACTTCTGAATCTGTATCACTAGTAAAAGAAATACCTTTATTAATTAACACTTCTTTTAGAGTCTCATAATTTTCTATGATCCCATTATGTACTAATGCAATTCTCCCTGAATGGTCCATATGAGGGTGTGCATTTATATCATTTGGTTCACCGTGTGTTGCCCAACGGGTATGGGCAATTCCAGATTTACCCCTTATAGGAGAGGCATCTATTTTAGATTGTAATTCTGATACTTTACCTGCTTTTTTTACAAAATCGATAGAGCTTTCATTCAAGAGTGCAATACCAGCCGAATCGTATCCTCTATACTCTAAGCGTTTGAGACCTTTTAGTAATATAGGGATCGGATTTTTTTCCCCAAAATAACCGACTATTCCACACATATTTTTATATAATAAATTTAATTATTAAGGATTATGAAAAAACTTTGTATAAACGCGTTCATGTTTATCATTATAATAATGATTTTTCAAAGTTGTTTCATGTTGGAAACCAACTGCTTCATAAAAAGCTTGTGCATTGATATTCTCATCATGAGTTAAAATATAAAGCTTTCTAATAGATGATTTATGACTCTCATACCAAACACGAGCATCTTTAATCAACGCGTTAATGAGCTGTTTCCCTATTCCTCTTCCTCTGGATTCTGAAAGTAAACAAATCCTATCTAATTCAAATAATCCATGTTTTGGAAGGCCATGCATGACCCAAGTCACTAGACCAATTATTTTTTGTTTTCTAATTGCTACGATATAATGATAGTCTTTTTCTAATTCCATTTTAAAGACATTTATAGCCTCATTAAAATTTTCTATATTATAAAAATCCAGTAATACATCAGAAACTTGATTTTTATCTTTATAAACTGCTTTTCTAAATATAATATCTGTATCCACAGTAAAAATTATAAAATAATAAACTACCTAGTTAACTGTAATCTATTAATAACTAAAAGTTAGTTTATCGCTCTTATTCATTAGAAAAACATTCACTAAGGTTGCCTTTTTTATCCCAACATTTTTCTGATGCTCTTTTATCATTTTCATAATGAGTTTCTTTCTTTTTATAACCATTATCATACCAATCAGTCCATAGTCCATCCTTTTTATCATTTTTAAAATTCCCTTTTGAGGAAACGATTTTCTCTTTTTCATGCCAATAGGTCCATAATCCTTCCTTTTTATCATTTTTAAAATTCCCTTCTTCTTTTTTCTGGCCATTATCATACCAATAATTCCACAATCCATCTTTTTTATCATTTTTAAAACTTCCTTTTGAAAGTTTTTGAGTATTTTGTGCCCACTCTGTCCATGATCCAAATTTTTCACCATTAAAATAATTCCCTTCTTCTTTCTTTTCTCCATTACTATACCAATAAATCCAAAATCCACTCTTTGATCCATTGTGCCTAAATCCTTCTCTTTCTTTTTCCCCATCTATATACCAGTAAGTCCATAATCCCGTACCTTTATCATTTTTATAGATCCCTTCTTTTTTTTTCTGGCCTGTTTTATACCAGAATGTGCATAGCCCATCATTTTCTCCTTGCTTCCAAAAGCCTTTTTCTTCTTTCTGTCCACTTTGATAGTATTTAGTATATGCACCATGCCTCATATTATTTTTGTAATGAGATAATAATTTTTTTGTACCATTGTGGTACCATTCACGATAATTCCCATTTTTCATTCCATCAATAATTTTGTATTCCAAAATCTTTTTACCAGTAACCCTTGACAAATCAAAGGCTGTTCCTTCAAAAGGTGTCTTGGCGGTTTTGAAAAAATACAAATCTTGAGATCTTACAAGTTTTTTTATATTCACTCGGTCTTGAGAATATCCCAAAGAAAATAATAATAAACAGACTAGTTGCTTTGTCATTTTTAATTTAAGTGCTAAACCGTTTTGGAATTGACTATTAAATGGCTATATATTTTTATTAGGCCCAAATTTTTGTTCTTCAATATCTATATTAAAATTACTTTAAAATAATAAAATTAATATTGATGAGAGATATGACCTAATTTTAATAACTCTAATCTTCAATAAATATTACAACCAAATAGTTAAGTGGTCGTCTAAATATTTAATTAAATATTTTTTGATAGTATGAACTACATAAAACTTTCTACGATACCTATCATTTATTTTTTTATCATTTCTTGTAATAAAAAAGAAATTTCTGATGGATTCCCAGAATTTACCCAAGATACAACACTCGTAGGAGTCCATGGATTATTAAAAGTTGATGATAATAAAATTGTTGATAAAAATGGTAACCCTATTTCACTGGCTGGGAATAGTTTTTTTTGGAGCAATGATGATTGGGGTGGAGAACGATTTTATAAGCATGAAGTAGTCACATGGTTGAAAAATGATTGGAACACAACTATTGTCCGCGCGGCAATGGGCGTAGAAGATCCTGGAGGGTATTTAGATAATAAATCTGCAAATAAAAACCGTGTAAAAACTATTGTTGATGCCGCAATTAATTCAGGAATCTATGTTATTATTGATTGGCATTCACACCATGCAGAGGATCATATAAATGAATCTGTTATATTTTTTGAAGAAATGGCCACACTCTATGGGAATTATAATAACATAATCTATGAAATTTATAATGAACCTTTAGATATTTCCTGGGATGAAACTATTAAGCCGTATGCTTTAATAGTTATTGAAGCAATTCGCAATATTGATCCTGATAACCTTATTGTTGTTGGTACACCAGAATGGTCTCAGAGAGTAGATCTTGCCGCTGCTAATCCGATATTAGAATATTCTAATATCGCCTATACACTTCATTTTTATACTGTTTACCATAAAAAATGGCTGAGGGATAGAGCGCAGGCTGCAATAGACGATGGGATTGCCTTATTTGTTACAGAATGGGGTTCGATCGGCTATAGCATTGTAGATACAGAAGCAAATGCTTGGATGGATTGGTGTTTTACAAATAAAATTAGTCACTGCAACTGGGCTGTAAATGATAAAGAAGAAGAGTGGTCAATATTAGTACCTGGGGCAAGTTCAACGGGTAACTGGAGTGAGACTGATCTCACCGATGCCGGTAAATTAGCAAAATATATTATTGTGAATTGGCAACCTTAGATTTTTAATAATTTGCATCTTCTAATAAAGGTATCCCACTATTATTGTTTTGTTGCATTGCGAGTCTACGTTCTTTTTCGGAGGCATAGTTTTGGTCCCAATTAATCAATTTTTTGGACATTACTCTGTGAAAAAAAAATGGTAAAAATAAAGCCATGTATAGCATTGATAGGTACCCTTCAGGCATCATGGGAGCATCTCCATATGGTTTAAGTTCCCAATATTTTAAATTCGCTTTTTCATGGTGTGATGAATGTCGAGTAACATTATAAAGATAGATACTACTCAAAACACTGTTTGAGTTCCAAGAATGTCTCGGTTTAACAGGCTCTCCAAATACCCTAACCAATCCATAATGTTCTGTATAATTGATAACTTCGAGTAAACTCTTTGCTATAAATGCACAGAGAAGATAAACCAGTGCCCCACTGAGACCACCAATGAGATAGGCTAAGCTTGTAATAACTAAGCTCCTCAAATACCCCAAAATCATTGTATTATTTATAATATAATCTTTTTGTCCTTTTTTTACCATTTGTTCTTTTGAAATACGCCAAGCATCTCTCTGCTCCCTCCATATTGCTTTTAAAATAAACAAATAAATATTTTCCCCTCTTTTAGCTGTCGCTGGATCTATATCAAGGCCTACATTTTTATGGTGTCCATAAACATGCTCAATTGCAAATGCACAATCCCAAGAAATCGCAAGTAGCCAATTACCTATAAACATGTCAAATTTATTTTTCTTGCGGTGAATTAATTCATGCCCCGGAACTGTACCCATTATACCAATAAATAAACCAGTTAGAGCTATGAGAGATACTGCACTCATTGGAGTAATTGAATGAATTCTATCAGTGCTCACACTAAAATATTTATTTAATAAAAAAGTAATTAGGGTCGGTGTCTCTTCACTTACCATATATGATGCTAACAAGACAAGGATAACCAGGGCAGGTAAATTGAGATACATTGGCAGGTTTAATAAAAATATATTAGAGTATTTTTGTTCAGACCTGTCTTTTACAATTAACCAATCCCCTAATATAATAAACAATGAAAATCCGATGAAAAATAATGATGGCCAAGAGCCACCCATTTGACATACATAAATAGCAAGGGCTAATGTAAAAGTAGAAATATAATATTTTAAATATTTCATAATTCTGTTAATAATATTACTGGAAAAGACGTATTAACCGCAAAAAACATCTTGAATTAGTTAAATTAGGTATCAATAAAATAAATTTTATTATCTAGCTTGTAAAAAGTTAAGTTTAACTACTCATGAATACGCCAGTCTATTTTATTTCTGACGTCCACCTAAAACTCACATTGAATAATGATGAGAATAAACGACGCAATAATTTATATAAATTACTAGATAAAATATGTCAAACTGGTGGAACTTGTTTTTTTGTTGGGGATCTTTTTGATTTTTATTTTGAATATCCTGATTTGATTCCAAAAGCCTATACTGATTTTTATGATCAAGCACGTAATATGAAAGACAGGGGCATTGAACTACATTTTCTTACAGGCAATCATGATTATTGGTTTCAAGATTTTCTAGAAAATTCATTAATGGATAAAATATACACAGATGATATTCAATTAAATATAAATGGGAAAAAGTTTTATATCACTCATGGCGATGGATTATTGAGTTGGGATCATGGTTATAGACTACTTAAAAAAGTTATTCGTTCAAAATTCTTCATTACACTTTTTAGCTGGGTCCATCCAACAATTGCTTATAAAATTGCCCGATTTATTTCAAGGAGCGGTCACCACCATAAGGACTCCAAAGATTTTAATAAGGATGTACGAAAAGAGCTCTACAATGTTGCTAAAAAACATTTTGATAATGACTTTGATTATATGATCTCGGGACATTATCATTTAGGTGAAATGTTTACAATAAATCAAGGAAAACTAGCTGTATTAGGCGACTGGTTCGATAAACCAAGTTATGCAATGTTTGATGGTAATGATCTCACACTTATTGATTGGGAAGATAATGGTTAGACAAATTACAATTGTAATTTCAGCGTTATTCATCTTACAAGGGTGTGCAACAATCAAAGGACTGATTGGTAAAAAATCTATTGGTGATCCTAATGACCCTGATTTTTTGAATCAAGTACAAGAATTAAAAAGCGCATACCGAGAAGGAAATGTTCAGGCCTTAGATGAGTTAATTGAAGTCTATGAAAATACTGACTTACATGTAAAACTAAGGGTTGCGGCAGGGAAAGCACTGGCCCAGACACAACATCCCAGAGCTCTGCATGCTATTTCTGAAATGGTAGCAACGACTACTGCATTAGACTATGCTCTATTAAATGAATCAATTAAGATGTTGGGAATGTTTAAGGAAAATCCGAAAGCAGCTTCCTCATTAGTGCGCTCAATGCATACAATGGAAGAAAAAACTAATGAAATTCATATAACATTAGTAAAAAATCTTAATCGTGTACAATCTAAAGATCAAATCCTTACTCTTTTGGATCTTTACGAAGTAGCAAAAAGTAATATGTCACGAACAGAAAGGCTTTTAACTGAAACAATGGGTGCCCTTGGTAGTGATCAAGTAGTACCTGTTCTTACTACAATTGCAAAAAATCCCAAAATAAAAATTGGAGTACGTAATAGTGCAGTAGAGATACTTGGTAAAAAAAACCCCGATGACGTGGCAATAGCTTTTGCAGAATTACTGGGTGATCCCAATACAAATCTTGAAGTAAGAGAATTTGCATTAAACACAATGAAAGGTGTAAAAGAAGAGAACCTCGTTTTAGCACTATTAAATACTTATAATATGGGGAAAACCGAATACTATAGCTTATTAAATACTATGCTTATGGCACTCGGAGAATTTGATGACCCCGAAGTAAAAAAAGCAGTCATTGAGATTGCACATAGCGATGATTACCCCATGGATATAAGGAAAAAAGCTATTGATAATCTTGCGGCATTTAATGATCCATCAGTATTAAATGGACTTCTTCCAATGTTAGAAAATAAGGAAAACTATATTTACTATGATAATATAATCAACATGGTCTATAAGCTTGGTGAAGAAAAAAAGAATGCCGAGTCGGTTAGACGTATGGCATATAAGGCACATTATACAAAAAGAGAATATGACTAAGTATTTACATTATATCCTTTTATTTGGATTAATTTATTCCACTCAAGCAAAAGATAAGCCACTAAAAATCACTATCTCGGGTATAGTCGTGGATAAAAATGGTAATGGACTTGAAGATGCAAAATTGATGATTGAAGATCAAAATGGTGAAAAGATAGGAAAACAAAAAAAATCGGATAAAAATGGTAAATTTAAATTTAAGAAAGTAAAAATCTTTCCTGGCTCATATATCCTAAAAGGAATCCATAAAGATAACGGTAAAAGTTTAATGCCCTTTTCTATTGACAGTGCGGATATTGAACTAACTCTTAATATCCCAAATATTGAAACAGCACCTGCCACTGTGGTCCCTGCAAAAGATAAACTTCCACAACAAAGAGATTTATCTGAAAAAGAAACATTAATATTTGAAGAACATTTTTTTGAATATGAGTCTAACATCAAGCAACTGCAGATAGAGATAGACTCCTTAAAGAGTGTTGTAAAAGGCTATGAAAAAAAACAAACCATGCCAAATGTGAGTAGAGAAATATTAGATCTAATTCAAGTTCCTGACTACCAACACCGTGTTGAACTTCAAAACGGCACCGTGGTCTCAGGATCTCTAATCGAAGAATCAGATTCAACTTTAACTCTAAAAACACAGATAGGTACTCTTGTGTTGAAGAAAGAAATGGTGCTTAGAATGGATGAACTAGAGAAACCTGGCCCAAAGGTAATATTTTTAGGTGAACCATTTATTGATTATTATCCGGATCGGCAAATTTTTTCTGGAAAAGTACAAAATGTTGGCGAAATTCGTGCCGATTTTGTAAGGGTAATTGGAAAACTATTTGACCAAACTACTACTAATGCAGGAATGGATTCTATATTTGTAAAAGGAACTCGTATTGTTTATGAATCAAATGTGATCGCAGATACCGCTCTAGAGCCAGGACAATCTGCTAAATACAGCCTAACCGTACCAATAAAAAAAGGACGTAAGCCAGAATACAATATAATGGATATTCATTGGGAACAAACAAAATAAAACTTTATGACTAGACTTATACTTTTTAATCTATTTATCTCTTTTATTATTGCTCATGGTGGCGATAGAAATCGCGCAATAGAATTCCCAGATCTACCTGGTTACAAAACTTTGATATGTGATTTACACATGCATTCTGTTTTTTCCGATGGAAGCGTTTGGCCTGATATACGTGTGCAAGAAGCTCAAAAGGATGGTTTGGATGTCATCGCAACAACAGAGCATATCGAATATCAACCATGGAAAGCTGATATCCCAAATCTAGATAGAAATAGATCTTATGAATATCACGCTAATTTTGCTAAAGGCTCAGATGTAATGGTAATTAATGGTTCAGAGATTACCAGAAACATGCCACCAGGGCATGCAAATGCCATATTCATAAAAGATGCAAATAAATTAATAACAGATGATCCAATTGATGCATACATCGAAGCTCGCAAACAAGATGCATTCATCTTTTGGAATCATCCATATTGGGCAAGTCAATCTCCAGACGCCAGTGTCCCGCTAAGTGATATGCACATTAAACTAATAAATGATGGCCTTCTCGAAGGTATTGAGATAGTCAATGATACAACATTTTCAAACGAAGCCTTACAACTGGCTTTAGATTATAATCTAACTATTTTAGGAACATCTGATATTCATGGGATAGTTGATTGGCAGTATCGTATACCATCTGGCGGCCACAGACCCACCACATTAGTGTTTGCTAGTGAAAAAACTAAAACAAGTCTAAAAGGGGCACTGAGAAAAGGTCAAACAGTCGTTTGGTTTAAGAAAAAATTAATAGGAAAAACTAATTTTTTAATTCCTCTAATAAATGCCTGCTTGAAAGTTAAATCCGCTAAATATTTTTCTAATACAACCGTAGCTCATGTTACTATATCAAATAACTCAGATGCACCATTCACCTTGCGAAATCAGAGTAAGTATGACTTTTATAATTTGACAGATATCATAACTATTCCACCTCATGGAGATGTAAATATTGATGTTCGAACAATTAATAAAAAGAGAAAGTTTGAACTCCAATTTGAAGTGATGAGTGCTCTTACTGCACCAAAAACTCACCCAGTTATAAGTATAATTGTTAGACCAAAACAATAAATTCTAATTTAACTTTTGCTGCCAATAAGAGTCTAGTAATCAACCAATAATTTTTATTTAAAATACTTGAGGAAAAATGAAAAAAATTTCAAAATTGTATATTGCTTTATCAATATTATTATTTCCACTCTCAAATATATTTGGGCATAAAGATCACTCCAACAAACCTACAATGCCTGCAATCGGTGTTATTCAGGCAACAGTTGTTGATTCAATCTCATCGAAACCCATTGAGTATGCCTCAGTTTCATTAGTTGAAATAGAGCATAATGAACTGATAACAGGTGGCCTCACAGATAAAAGTGGAAGAGTAAGCATCACTGAAATACCATTAGGTCGTTACGCTGCAGTAATCGAGTTTATTGGTTATAAGAAAAAAGAGATCAGTCCTATTATTCTTTTCCCGGGAGAAGGTAATGGAATTAAGCAGGACCTCGAGACTGTCCAATTAAGTATTTCCGCCTTAAATATGGATGGAGTAGATGTTATTGGTGATGAGAGTACATTTATACAAACCATTGATAAACAGATATTTAATGTCGGAAAGGACTTATCTTCATCAGGAGGTACAGGTTCGGATATTTTGAGAAAAATACCTTCAGTAGATGTTGACATTGATGGTGTTGTATCTATTGCAGGAGATGCAAATGTAACTATTCTTATTGATGGTAAACGTAGTGGCCGAACTGGCAGTGGCCGACGTGGTGAAGTCGAAAACATTGCTGCTTCCATGGTTGAAAAAGTTGAAGTAATCACAAACCCATCTGCAAAATATGATCCCGATGGAGTTGGTGGAATTATAAATATTGTTATGAAACGTGGTGCGCTAGATGGTTTTAACGGTAATGTTTCTTTAATGCAAGGTCAATATAATAAGCAAAATTTAAATGGTAGTGTAAATTATCGTACAGATAAATGGAACTTATTTACTGGCTCTAATTTTCGCACTGGTGATAGAATAGGAAATGGTATTAGACAGTTTAGATATGATTATGGATACCAAATAGACTCATTATTTCAAAATACAAAACGTACCCGAAGTCCAAATAATCTTGGTATAAGATTTGGAGGCGACTACTACCCGTCAAGTTCAACCACAGTTGGCTATACACTTGATGTAGCGGAACATAGAGAATTGACTAATGAAGAATTTGATTATCTTGTAAACACTAGAAGCCCCGAATTACTTGGTGTATTTCAGACCACTGAGCATGATAATGGCTACCATATTGATCATGTACTATCTTATGAAAATAAATTTGACTCTGATGAAGAATTATTAAAAGCTTATGTAAGTGCTTCGCATGAGATTGATGATGTACATGAGTATAGCGAAAATGAAACCCTACATAATATAAATGATTCTAATAACAAAACGGATGCTCTTGAAAATAATGATAACATTACAATTTCTTTTGATTATGAAAATAATTATAATGACAGACTGGCTTTTGAAGTTGGTTCTAAAATAACCGCTAGAAACTTTGGTAAAGATCTAAAATATTTACAAAATGATTATTCAAATGACTATCAAGAAGATATACATGCCACATATCTTGTGACAAGATATGACATTACAGAACGTTTCGGTCTTAAAGTAGGGGCAAGATTAGAAGTCGCCGAAACAAAGGCGGTCCTCAAGGGGCCAACAACACCAGACTCAACAAATATTCTAACACACTTATTTAATATTGCAATAGATAATTCACCTTTTATTAATGACTACTCCAAAATTTATCCAAGTGCTTTTTTATTATACAAACTCACAAATAAACAAAGTCTCCAATTTGGTTATTCAAAAAAAGTAAACCGACCCAGCAGAAGGACACTCAGCCCTTTCCCTCAAAGCACACAAGATATAAGTAGAATAAGAACCGGGAACCCATTTTTAAAACCCGAATATAGCGATGTAATGGAACTCAAATTTTCAAGTAACTCAAGAAAATTAAACTTGAATTTGTCTAGCTCATATAAAAACACTAAAGACGTTATAATGTGGTGGGATCGTGACTATGAAAGGTTTATTGAAACCTCCGATGATGGTATACCGGATACAACCTGGTATGAAATCATGACAGCTGGGAATGCCGATAATTCTAAAAGTACAAATTTTAGTGGAAACATTATGTATAGGCCTATGCCATTAGCTAGTATTATGGCATGGGGATGGGGGTGGAACTCTAAGATGTCCGATGTGGGTGAGGCTGACTTCAATGGCACATCACGTGGTTTTGGATTTGGAGGCAGATTCACTCTTAATATCCCAACTGTTGCCAGAATAGAAATCTCGGGTAATGGTAGAGCTAAGATGAAAATAACTACAGGTACAATTCCCGCTAATTACAGAATTGATTTAGGACTTCAAAAATACTTTTTAGAGAAGAGCCTATCCGTTACCTTTAAAGTCAATGATCTTTTCCAGACAGGAAAATTTATTATTGATACAGAGAATCCTGTTTTAGATAGAGGCGACAATCTCTTATACACACAATACATGTATGCAGAGCGCCAACGAGAACAACGAAACGCATCAATTATCCTAAGTTATAATTTTGGTAAACAACAGAAAAAAAGATGGGACAAAAGTAATTTTTCTGGTCGCTCGGGTAGAATGGGCGGTGGTGGCGGAATGGATATGGATTATTGATTTAAGGCAGACGTATTCGTTCAACCATATCCTGTATTTCTTTCGGAGGTTCTGTGCTTCTTTTTGAAACAAAAAAAGCCACAATAAAATTTAACAATGCTCCCACAACACCAAATGCATTAGGCTCAATGCCAAAAAACCAATTGGGTTCCATATTCCCTAAGAAAGCTGTTGATTTAATAAACATAATCCCTTTGTGCTGAAAAACATATAATAGGGTTACACTTATTCCCATTAACATTCCTGCTATTGCTCCTTCTTTATTTATGTTTTTCGAAAATATTCCCATCATTAATGCTGGGAATATAGATGATGCTGCCAGACCAAATGCGAGTGCGACCGTCCCTGCCGCAAAATCCGGAGGATTAAATCCAAAATATCCTGCTACAGCAATAGATATTGCCATTGAAATACGACTCGCTTGAAGTTCATCTTTCTCTGAAATATTAGGCCTAAAAACTCCTTTTAAAAGATCATGAGATATAGCCGATGAAATCGCCAAGAGCAATCCTGCAGCCGTAGAAAGTGCCGCTGCTAATCCTCCCGCAGCTACCAAAGCAATTATCCAATTAGGGAGACCTGCAATTTCAGGATTAGCAAGAACCATTATATCTCGATCTACTTTTATCATTTCATTATCCTGTGAACCAGTGTACTGTATTAATCCATCTCCATTCTTATCTTCAAACTTCAATAGGCCTGTTTTTTCCCAGTTTTTGAACCACGAAGGTCTTGCGCTATAGGCTAAGTTTTGTTCTGAGGCTGGCTGATCAATAGTTGTAATAAGGTTTAATCGCGCCATTGCGGCTACTGCAGGAGCGGTTGTATACAATACTGCTATAAAAACTAATGCCCATCCTGCGGATGATCTAGCAGCTTTTACAGATGGCACAGTAAAAAATCGCATAATCACATGAGGTAAACCCGCTGTTCCAATCATTAAAGAGAGAGTATAAAAAAACATATTTGACAAACTAAGGCGCGCATTTGTTGTGTATTCCTTAAATCCCATTTCCGTAAGAATCAAATCTAATTTATCTAATAGATATGTTCCATCTTCCAAAGTCCCACCTAATCCAAATTGCGGAATTGGATTTCCTGTTAACATAAAAGAAATAAAAATAGCAGGGATAGTATATGCAATAATCATTATAACATACTGCGCAATTTGAGTATATGTGATGCCCTTCATTCCTCCCATAACGGCATATATAAAAACAATAGCCATGCCAATCATAAGTCCTTGGTCATATTCGACTTCTAAAAATCTAGAAAATGCAACACCTATACCTTTCATTTGACCTATTACATAGGTAACTGAAGCTATAATTAA
This sequence comes from uncultured bacterium, assembly GCA_964511215.1. Taxonomy (GTDB): domain Bacteria; phylum Fidelibacterota; class Marinisomatia; order Marinisomatales; family UBA1611; genus CAZEER01. The sequence goes on from CAZEER010000021.1 coordinate 14,066, forward strand.
ACAGATTACTGCAACAACTCTTGCTGTCTTAGAGTAATAACGATCACTTATAAATTGAGGAACAGTAAAAGACCCATGCTTTCTTAAATACGGTGCAAGCAAAAGCGCCAACAATACGTAGCCACCGGTCCATCCCATTAAAAAAACCGAGCCACCATAACCAAAGAAAGCAATCAAGCCTGCCATTGAAATAAATGAAGCCGCTGACATCCAGTCCGCTGCAGTAGCCATTCCATTTGCAACTGGATGTATATCTCCACCAGCAACATAAAACTCGTCTGTTGTTTCAGCCCTTGCCCAAAAAGCAATACCTATATATATCGCAAAGGTTATACCAACTATCAAAAATGTTAAAGCCTGTAGTCCCATATCATTTTATTGGTATTAACTGCTCACCCCATATTTTTTATCTATTTCACCAATTTTGCGAGCATAATAGAAAATTAGAAGTACAAAAAAGTATATTGAACCCTGTTGAGCAAACCAAAAACCTAATTTATAACCACCTAGTCGGATAGTATTTAAAGAATCCACAAGAATAATACCAAACCCATATGATACAATAAACCAGGTAGCCAAGCATTTTATAATAAGGATTATATTCTCATTCCAATAACTATTATTTTGCATTAATCACCTTTCTATTATTGAAAAAAAAATTAAGGGTGTTACTTAAATACGAAAGCACAATAGCAGCAGCAACGTCAGCAACTGGAGGGACATTTGGAAAACCAAAATTCCAAAGAATTACACATAGTAGCCAAATCAAATAAACCTTCATGTTGATGTAATATTACACAAAAAAGCAGTTGCCGATGTATCTTATTTATAATCATGCTTCTGGGATAAGGTTTTCCGCTGGTTTAATCCCTTTGTCTAAAATATCAGTAAATATATCATTAATAAAATTTAATCGTTTGTTTTCACTATCTATTGATATCAGGTCTTTTTTTATGGAAAGAGGCATTTGAAATGACTGTAGAAACTCATAGGAAATTTTCTTTTCCATATGAACTTCTAAATCTGTATTTATTTTATAATGCAGAAGAATTTTTAAGTAAGAATTTTGTAATCTGTCAACTAACACACTATCAACTTCTTTTTCCAATGGGATATATTCTATCTCACCAATTACTGTATCTCCATCTAACTTTGTTTTAAATACTTTAAATCGTTCTACACCTTTTACTAATATATCATATTCTCCATTTTTATATTCTCTGTATACTTCCGAAACTTTGACACAGCATCCTTTGGAGTATACCCCATCACCTTCACTAAGTATAATTCCAAATGGGAGATCTTTTTCAATAGAGTCTTTCACCATTATTTTATAGCGTTGCTCAAAAATATGTAATGGTAAATATTCATATGGGAGTAGCACAAGATTTAATGGGAATAACGGTAAGCTCTGCATATTTATTTTTTTGACCTATTTGCTAAATATAATAGTAATACGTAAACATGTAATATTCCTAACATCAAACCAATTTTCTTATGCTATTGTCTAGGACAGTTAGCCAATAAAAAATTTTATTATTCATAGAGTTATATTTTAAGACAATAAAATAATTATGTATAATTAGTTATCCGGATCGATCGTTTTCTTTTTATTATCTACATTCTAAATAGATTAAAAAACCAATCGGCTCAATTTAAATCCGCTTTATTTCATATGAATAATTCTCAAATAAAAAATTCAGGATCATTTTTTAGAAAGAATTTTCATGTAATAATTATTTTTGATAAAGGTATAATAAAAAATAAAAAAAGGAGCTCTCTAATAAAAATTAGAATTATATCTAAATATTTTGTTATTTCTTTTTAAATAGATCTATGCTACAACTGCTAAAAAATCCCACATTTTTGCTATTTTTCCTAGGAAACATAATTTCACTAATCGGATTTGGATTTAATTTGATCGCAATTAGCTGGCTAGTTTTAGAAAATACTGGCTCAGAATATGCTCTGGGTAAAATTATGGCATCAGCAACTGCCCCTGGTCTTGTTCTTGCACTTTTTGCTGGGGTAATAATTGATAGAGTCAATCGAAAATGGTTACTAGTTAATCTCGATATATTTAGGATGATCGTTATAATTAGCTTTCTTCTTCTACTTAAATACCAACAATTCCAAATTTCGTTCATCTATCCTGTTGCCATTTTTATGGGTTTAGGGAATTCATTGTTTTGGCCTACGGCACAGGCCTTTGTCCAAGAGCTCGTCACAAAAGATGAATACTTTAATGCCAATAAATTACTTTCTGCAAGTTACCAAGCTGGGTCAATACTAGGTGCTGGCATTGGTGGTTATATTGTACACGTCTATGATCCCAAAATAGCTCTATGGATTAATGTGTGGACCTATTTTGTTTCTGGAGTATTGATCTCATTAGCACCATTCAAAAGAAATCTAATTGTTGAGCCTGACAGTGGTTTATTTAATTCTATTTTGAAGGGATTCTCATACTTGAAACAGCGAATTGATATTTTAATATTGGGAATTACAACAATTTTATCTGATGTAGCAATATGGGGTTCTCTATCAGTCTTGACTATTACAATATCAAAAGAGATATTTCAAAAAGGTAGTTGGGGCTATGGATTAATGGAAGGGTTTTATGGTATTGGTGCATTATTTTCAACTCTAATTGTTGGTTACTTAACAAAAAAACTTGGAAAAGGCTACTACCTTATGTTTTGTTATGGACTTGCTGGATTTATGTGTTTTATTGTCCCAAAGATGCCCAATATTTATTTAGCAGCAATAGCTTATCTTTTCATGGGTCTACACAATAATGCAGCTCGCATTATAGTAAGAACTATTTTTATGGGAAATATACCAAATAAGATAATGGGAAGAGTTCAAACCATTTTTGGTGTTTATACGAGGGCAATGGTTGTTCTAAGTTCTATTTATGCAGGCTGGATTATAGAATATAATGATATCAGTACAGCCGTAAATTTTACTGCTGCTCACTTTATTATAGCACTTATTGGCATTATTGTATTAATTAAAGCTTGGAGAAAAACTGATAATGTCTTTGCGTAGAGATCTTATTTATGCCTGAATTACCAGAGGTACAAACAGTAGTTAATTATATAAGGCCCATTTTGATTGGTGAAAAAGTTAAATCAATCACTCCATTCTGGCCTAAAGTATTTCACAATTTTTCAGATCGAGATCTACAAAAAAAAATAACTGGTGAAAAAATTATTGAGGTTCAAAGGCGTGGTAAATTCATTGTAATTCAATTTAAAAAAGTAATAATGGCTATCCATTTAAGAATGACAGGAAAAGTGTATTATTTAAATAAAAATAACTCAATTTCAAAACATACAACTGCATTATTTACTTTTGAAAGTAAAAACCAACTTGTATTTGACGATGTGCGAAAATTTGGGAGACTATATTTATACAATAGTTTGGAACCACTTAACAAATGTCTTGGGCCAGAACCTCTCAGCAATGACTTTTCATTAGATCTGTTTTCTGGGTTATTAAAAGGTAGAAAAAGAAATACTAAAGCTCTCCTTTTAGATCAATCAGTTCTTGCAGGTTTAGGCAACATTTACGTGGATGAGAGCCTTTGGAAAAGTGGAATCCATCCAAATTCTATTTCTAATGTGATTCCTGCATTTCGTGTAAAAAAACTTTACAAGAATATTAAAAATATTTTAACAGATGCTATTAATAAGAACGGTACTACTATAATTGATTTTTCAGTTAACGGTGAATCAGGGAAATACACCAATGATTTGCAAATATATAATCGAAATAAATTGGATTGTTTTCATTGCAAAAATAAAATTACTAAAATACGTGTAGCAGGCCGTGGTACACATATTTGTTTAAAATGCCAAAAAATATACAACAGAAAAAATAAAAATGTTGAACCCACATAAAATTTTATGCTCTGAGTTTGAAGAGTTTAAAAAAGCAATTAATACTTCAAAACATGATTATCATACTTTTTCAATAGGAACAATCAGAAATGAATATCCAGAAATAAGAACAGTAGTATTACGTGCAATAAATAATATAAGCAATACCATTTCATTTCATACAGATCTGCGTAGTAAAAAATTGCAAGATATTAAATCAAATAATCATGTATCTTCAATTTTTTATGATAGAAAAAGAAGAATACAACTAAGAATACAAGGCAAAGCATATATTGAAACAGATAGCGTAAAATTAAAAGAAATCTGGAAAAATATGAGGCCAGAAAGTAAGCTTTGTTATATGGGACCTCACAATCCTTCAAAAAAACTAGATTCTTTCCAACCAAACCTTCCAAAACATGATGCTCAAAATATTTCATTTGAAAATGATATTATAGGTTATAATAATTTTAGTCGAATAACCATCAGATTTAAAAGTTTAGATTGGCTGCATCTACATCATGAAGGTCATAAAAGATTACTATTTAGTTTTAATCAGAAAATAACATATCAATGGATTGCATCATAACGTATGAAATATTTTCAATGTCGTATCTTTTATTAATAGTTATTAGTAGTAAAGGAGTTGTGGGTCTAAAAAATAATAGACTTATAGTAAACTAATTTAATTTCTATAATAAATTATAATGTATAAGATGAAAATTCTTTAGAATATTTTATGATTAAATTTTGTTTTTAGCTAGATAAACCATTATAGAATTTTGTGCATGCATTCGATTCTCGGCTTCATCAAATACAATTGAATGTTTTGATTCAATGACCTCATCTGTAACCTCTCGCCCTCTTTCTGCAGGTAGGCAATGCATAAAAAGTGTGTCCTTACCTGTTCTATTCATTAGGTTGCCATTAACTTGGTAATCAGAAAATATTTTTTCTCGTTCTTCTGCCTCTTCTTTTTGACCCATTGAAGCCCAAACATCAGTATAAATAATATCTGCACCATCAACAGCTGAATTAGGATCATGGGATAATTCATAGGTTGAAATATTTGCATCATTAACCATTTGGCTAGTCTTAGAATCTGGCTCAAATCCGCTTGGACTACAACAAACAAAATGCATCGGAAAATTACAAGCAAGTTGCAACCAAGAATGAACGATGTTATTCCCATCTCCAATATATGTAATCTTTAAATTTTCAATATTTCCTTTATGTTCCCAGATAGTCATAATATCAGCAAGTATCTGACAAGGATGGTTATAATCAGTTAATCCATTAATAACAGGAATATCAGAATATTCCGCTAATTCTAAAATATGTTTGTGTTCAAAGAGTCTCGCCATAATCATATCATTATAACGACTGAATAAACGTGATATATCTTTAATTGCTTCTCGCTTGCCAATTCCAATATCACTAGGACCTAAAAAAAGAGCATGCCCACCCATCCATTCGAAACCAGTTTCAAATGAAACACGTGTACGGGCTGATGGTTTCGCAAAAATCATAGCGAGAGAACAATTTTTAAAAGGCTTATAATTTTCTTTATTATGAAATTTAGTTTTCAATTCTTTTGCAAGATGAAGTAACTCCCAAAGCTCATCACTGGTATAATCAGATAAATGTAAAAAATGTTTAGGCATAAATCTCCTTTAAAGTATGTACCGACTTAAATCCTGATCCTCTAAAATCCCATTTAATGACTCTTTGACAACTTTACTGGTGATTTTTATTTTCTTTTGGCCTCGTTTAGGATGTTCAAACAAAGGTTTCTCAAGCAAGGTTGACATAATTGTATGCAATCTGCGTGCACCAATATTTTCCATAGTATTATTTACTTTTGAAGCTAATTCTGCAACAGCCTTAATTGCCGTTTTATTAAACTCTAATACTACGTTTTCTACACTTAACAATGCAGTATATTGTTTTATCAAAGCTGAGCGTGGGTGTGTAAGTATTTTTACAAAATCATCTGTGGTTAGTTTATCTAATTCTACCCTTATAGGGAAACGCCCTTGAAGTTCTGGAATCATATCAGATGGTGTACTAATATGAAAAGCGCCCGCAGCAATGAAAAGAATATGGTCGGTTGCCACAACGCCATATTTTGTATTTACATTACTACCTTCTACAATAGGCAAAAGATCGCGCTGGACACCTTCTCGACTAACATCGGGACCGGATCCTCCATTATTACCAACAACTTTGTCAATTTCATCTAAAAATACAATACCATTATTTTCTGTTTTTTCTTTTGCAATCCTAAATACCTCATCCTGATCTATTAATTTCGAAGACTCACTCTCTATAAGAACTTCTCTGGCTTCTTGCACAGATAATTTTTTTGTACGTTTTGTTTTGGGTAATGAACCTGATATCATATCTTTTAAATTCATCCCAATATCTTCCATGCCCGCAGGACCAAATATCTGCATCCCGATATTAGGCTCATCAGTGACTTCAATATCAATAATTTTATCTTCAAATTCACCTTTATCTAATTTTTTCCTGATTCTGTTCCGAGTACGTTCATGCCGCGCTTTTAATTCTTTTGTTTGCTCTTGTTTACTTTTGTGATCATTGGGAAATAGAATATCAATAATCCGTTCATTTGCTAAATGCTCGGCCAATTCAACGACTTCATTTTCTTTTTCTCGAGCAACCATAGATACTGCTGTATCCATTAAGTCTCTAATAATAGATTCCACATCACGACCAACATACCCTACTTCTGTAAATTTACTTGCTTCTACTTTTATAAATGGGGCATTTGCAAGAGTTGCAAGTCTGCGAGCTATCTCAGTTTTCCCAACACCAGTGGATCCAATCATTATGATATTATTAGGCATAATTTCATCTTTAAGTTTTCCTACTACCTGTTGCCTTCGCCAACGATTCCTTAATGCGATAGCAACCGCCTTTTTTGCATTCACTTGTCCAATAATATATTTATCTAATTCTTTTACAATTTGTCTAGGTGTCATTTGCTTCATAAAATTTCTATTACTGATATTGAATCATTGGTATAAATACATAAATCCGCGGCAATTTTTAGTGATTCTTCTGAAATTTTCCGCGCTGAATATTTAGTAGACTTTAAAAAGGCTTTTGCGGCAGCATGGGCAAACCCACCCCCTGACCCAATTGCAACAATTGGCCCATCTGGTTCTATAACATTGCCATCTCCGGAAATAATAAAACTATGTTTTTTATCCATTACAACTAACATTGCATCCAGATGACGGAGCATCTTATCCATGCGCCAATCTTTCGCTAATTCCACTGTTGCTCTTTTAATATCACCTTCATATTGTTCTAATTTTTGTTCAAATTTTTCAAATAATGTTAGAGCATCAGCGGCAGCTCCAGCAAATCCTCCAAGAACTTTGTTCTGCGCTAATTTGAACTCCCGGACTTTTACGGCTTTCTGTTTAAATGACATATCGCCAAAAGTCACCTGCCCATCACCGGCCATTGCCACATTGCCTTTATAACGCACCCCAATAATAGTTGTTGATTTAATAGATTGATTCATTTTTATATTTATTGAATTAAAACTTTAAAAAGTTTTGAATCACTCGGCAAAACCAATGTTGTTTTTTTATCAATAACTTTTTCATAGGTTTCTAAGGTTCTCAGAAATTCAAAGAATGAAGGATCTTTTGAAAATGATACTGCATAAATATCTAACGCTTTTGCTTCACCTTCACCTCTTATCTCTTGTGCTTGTTTATAAGCACCTGCGAGAATTACTGTTTTATCTCTATCTGTAGCAGCCCTAATCTTTTGCGCTTCTTCTTCCCCTTCTGATCTAAATTTATTTGCCTGTCTTTTACGTTCCGCATCCATTCTAGCATATATAGATGCCTCATTTTCTCGAGGTAAATCAACTCTCCGAATACGAACATCAATAACCTCAATACCATATTTACTTGTTTCTTCATTACTAGCTTTAGTAACCTTATCCATAATTAGCTCACGATTTTCTGTAATAATTTCAACCATATCGTGGGTACCCAATTCTTGTCTTAATTCTGAGTATACAATATCATCTAATCTAGTTTTAGCTGTTGGTATAGCTTTAACAGTTTGAAGAAAAAGTAGAGGGTCTACAATACGCCAACGAACATAATTATCTATAATGAGTGATTTTTTATCTCTACTTAATATCTCTTCAGGAGGAACATCATATTCAAGAAGTCTTTTTTCGAAAGAGTTAGCGGTTTGGAATGGCGCTGGTAATTTCCAGTTTAGACCTGGCTCCTTTAAAGTCCGAACTGGTTTACCAAATTGAAGGATAACTATCTGCTCTGTCTCATCAACCATAATTATTGTTGATAGAACAAAGAGCACAAGGAGTGCTATAAAAATTAGTGAATATTTTTTCATTATTTCTTACCTCCTACCGATTGTCCGGGATTTAGATTTAATAGGTTCAACAAGTTTCCACTGTTTTTATCTGGGATAATGATCTTTTCTATATCTGGAAGTACTTTTTCCATTGTTTCAAGGTAAAGTCTTTTTTCTGTAATACTTTTTGCTTTTTGATATTCCTTTAAAATAGTAGCAAATTTTACAGCATCACCTTCTGCTCGTTTTATCCTCGATTCTCTAAAACCTTCCGCATCACGGATCATAGCCTCAGCTTCACCTCTGGCTTTGGGAATAATATCATTACGATATCCCTCAGCTTGATTAATCATTCTGTTTTTATCTTCTTTTGCAGATGCAACATCCTTAAATGCACCAATAACTTCTTTAGGTGGACTGACATCCTGTAATTGTACTGCCACTACATGAATACCCGATTGATATTTATCTAATATCGACTGCAACTGAGTTTTTGTTTCTTCTTGAATTGTAAATTTCCCAGTTGTAAGTGTTTCATCGATTTTATTACGACCTACAACTGTCCTTAAGCTTGCTTCCGCAGCTTCGCGGACTGTAAGCTCTGGCGCTACAATCTTAAAAAGGTAGTCTACTGGTTCTTTAATTTTATATTGTACAATCATTTCAGCATCAACAATATTTTCATCTCCTGTAAGCATCAAACTTTCTTTTTCTACTGTTCTATATTGACCATTTTTTAAAGTTCTGAAACCTATTTCAATTCTTTTAACTTCTGTTACTTTAGGAGTATTGACCGATTCAATCGGAGATGGAAATTTCCAATTCAATCCAGATTGTGTAACTCTAGAATATGCACCAAATGTTCTAATAACACCTACTTCATCTGGACCAACCAGATAAACTCCAGTTAATAACCAGAGGATAACTATTCCGATTATAAATGGTGTTAATTTAAAATTAAATTCAGGGATCTCTATCTCTTGATCACCAACTACAATTCTCCTAGCCATTTTATCTCCTTATATTTCTTTTCTTAGACGCGCAACAGGATACCCCATCTGATCTCGGTATTTTGCAACGGTCCTTCTTGCCAGTTTAAAGCCCTCTTGGCTTAAAATCTTTACCAATGAGTCATCACTCAAAGGTGAATGTTTATTTTCTGAACGAATAATTTTTTCCAAAGCACGTTTTATAACAAATGTTCCCAAGGTGCGGCCGTCTGGTAAATCTATTGAGTCCGTAAAAAAATGTTTTAATTCAAAAATACCATAGGGTGTATCTGCAAATTTTCCTCTGGTTGATCTACTTATGGTAGATATATCCATATTAATTTTATCAGCGATATCTTGCAACTTTAATGGATGAAGAAAATCCATATTCCCGCTAAACCATTCTGGCTGGAATTCAATAATTGATGCCATTACATTTGTCATCGTAATCCTACGTTGATTAACTGCGGCAATAAACCATTGCGCCGAATCAAATTTTTCCTTAATAAATTTTTTTGCATCCCCTTTTAACTTGTTATTTGCAATTTGTTCTTTGTAAATCGCACTAATTCGTAATTCAGGTATCCCTCCATCATTTGTAGTAATCACCCAATCATCACCATCCATTCTAACTATAACATCTGGAATTACAGTTTGGAATTTATCTCTATATCCTTCTCCCGGTCGAGGGTTTAAATGAGAAATAAATTCTACAGCTTTTTGTAGATCTTGATCTGTGCAATTTAAATGATCTTGAATTCTTTCGTATCTTTTATGCATAAAATCATCAAATGAATTTTGAATAATTTTATAAGGCAATGACTCTATCTCATCCTCTAATTGGATAATCAAACATTCTTTTAAATTTCTAGATGCAATTCCTTTTGGTTCTAATCTTTGTACTTTATATAATATCGGCTCTATTTCATTTTCCAATAAATCAAAGCGATCAGCAATAAGAACTAAATCTGTATCCAAATAACCTCTTTCATTTGTATTCCAAAGAATCTCTTCAGCAATCTCTAGCTCTTCCGCATCCAAATTTAGAAACTGCAACTGGTTAATTAACTTATCTAGAAGTGTTTGTTGATCTGCTAGCGGCATTTCTTTTTTTTCTTCAGAAAGATAATATGTCGACTCATTACTATATATATCTTCTAAAGGGGCATCTATATCATCAATAGGACTATCTTCTAATATTTCTTCAACTTCTTCTTGGTCAACTTGTTCTAAAAGTGGGTTTTGTTCAAGCTCTTGTAAAATTGCCTGTTCAAGATTAACTGTATTTAATTGCAGTAATTTTGCATGCAATACTTGCCTTGGTGCTAGTTTTTGTCTTTGTGCTAGTTTTTGTCTTTGTTTTAATGAAGTTGCCATTAGTCTAGTGTAAATTTTTCGCCAAGGTAGAGCCGCCTTGCTTCTTCATCATTTGCTAAGAATTTAGATGTCCCAGATTTCAGAATCTGTCCATCAAAGAGTAGATACGATCGATCCGTAATTGATAATGTTTCTCTGACATTATGATCTGTAATAAGTACACCTATCTCTTTTGTCTTGAGGGCATATATAATTTCCTGTATTTCTTCAACAGCTATGGGGTCTACACCTGCAAAGGGTTCGTCTAATAGAATAAAATCTGGATCCATACAAAGACTTCTTGCGATTTCAACCCGACGCCTTTCACCGCCAGATAAAGTGCTGCCTTTATTATTTGCTAAATGTGATACTGAAAAATCATCAAGAAGCATTCTCATTTTATTTTGTTGATCTTCATATTTTAAATCTTTTCGCATTTCAAGAACTAGTCTTAAGTTTTCCTCGACTGTTAATTTTCCAAAAATAGATGGCTCTTGGGCCAAATAACCAATCCCTTTTCTTGCCCGAGTATACATTGCATCCTTAGTGATATCATAATCATCCAAAAAAACATTTCCTTTAGTAGGCTTAATCATTCCAGTTATCATATAAAAGGACGTAGTCTTACCTGCTCCATTCGGCCCCAGAAGGCCTACAATCTCTCCACGCTCAACTGACAAGTCTACACCCTTAACAACTAATTTCCTTCCATATTCTTTATGCAAGGCTTTTACGTGCAAAATGTTATGCTGTCTCCTCATTAAAAATCTCGCCCACTCACTCCTGAAGGGTTCAATATTTTCCAATTTTTTAAATCTGAATCAGATTCAAAACCAATGCCATATAATGTGTCTGACTCCAATGTTGTAATCATTATACTATCTTTTGTGATAAGTAATTCATCTCTTGAAAGCCATGTAAGTGTTTCAGAGTATAATATAATACCACTATCTGATTTTGCTATCACGTTCCCAAGCGCTTTCATATCATTTGAATCTTGATTAATCTCTGCTTTTTTTGCAGTGAGTACCGATGTATGTCTCTCTGTATTATCATAAAAGTCTACCCTGACATTTTCATCAAGCATAATAAACTCTTTTTCATGATATTTTTCTAAATGACCTGATTTTACTTCTGCTCGTTTAGTGCCTTGATCTGTTAATATAATTGTTACTCCCCAACTCTCTTGGTCAGGCATACCTTGCCTGAAAGGTAGAGCTTCTCTTGTTTCTTGGGTACAAGATAAAACTAAAAAAAGAAACAAGATACATATACGCATCATTATCTTATATATTTTGTACTTCCGCCCTCATAATACTTAAGATTTCAGCAGTACGTCCTTGCTTTTCAAGGATCCATTCAACGGCCTCCCTAAAGGCACCATCACCACCTGATAACTTAGTAAGGTGCACTGCAACATCTTTTACCATCATAGATGCATTAGGTACGGCAATTGGTATTGCAACTTTTTCCATAACAGGTAAATCAATAATATCATCACCTATATAAGCAATATTTGAATCATTAAGAGAATATTTCATTTTAATTTCTTCATATGCTGGAATCTTATTTAATGATCCATTATAAACATCTTCAATCTTTAATTCCTTTGCTCTATATTCTGTAGCCTGAGAATATCGTCCTGATATTAGAGCAATTTTTAAACCAGCGGCTCGTGCCATTGCTACTCCTGCCCCATCTAATACCGTGAATTTTTTAAACTCTTGCCCATCGGTCCCTTTATAAAAACTCCCATCCGTCCAAACACCATCAACATCTGATATCAACATCTTTATATCTTTAATATTTATATTCAAAATAGACTCTCCCAAATTCTCTTTAAAGATCGAAGAAGACTTTCGAGATCCTCAAGTGGCCATTGCGTAGACGCATCTGACTTAGCATTTTCTACATTATCATGTACTTCCATAAAAATACCGTTACACCCAGCAGCAACAGCTGACTTAGCTAATGTGGGAATCATATCACGCATACCTGCTGTAGTTACGTCATTACCTCCTGGAAGTTGTGCACTATGTGTCGCATCAAAAATAACAGGATACCCATATTCTTGCATTATAGGTATCGAGCGCATATCAGCGACAAGATTATTATAACCAAATTGGGTACCTCGATCAGTAAGCAAAATATTCCTGCAGTTATTATCTTCCAATTTTTTTACCACATTTTTCATATCCCAAGGCGCCAAAAATTGCCCCTTTTTCACATTCACCGTTTTATTCATCTTTGCTGCAGTAATAAGTAAATCTGTTTGCCTGCAAAGAAACGCTGGGATTTGTATAATATCTACAATATCTGATATTAATTCCCCCTGAGAAGATTCATGCATGTCTGTAATTATAGGTAGACCTGTTTTTTGTTTTATATCATAAAGAATTTTAAGCCCTTCTTCTAATCCAGGTCCTCTGAAAGAATTAATGGATGTCCTATTTGCTTTATCAAATGAACTTTTATAAATCAAAGGTATCCCAACACGGTGACTAATTTCCTGTATTGATTCAGCCATCATTAATGAATGGTCTCTGCTTTCAATAACACATGGTCCAGCAATTAAGCACAAGTTATCATTACTAAAGGTAATATCTTTTACAATAATTTCTTTCATCACCTATTTTTTATTGCTGCACTAATAAATTCCCTAAATAAAGGATGTGCTTTATTAACACGGCTCTTAAGCTCAGGATGAAACTGACTAGCAACAAACCATGGATGATTTTTTATTTCAATTGCCTCTACCACTCCAAGTTCATCATTTATTCCCGATAATATCAAACCATTTTTTTGTAATCTTTTGGTAAATCGGTTATTTACCTCATAGCGGTGACGGTGACGCTCTGTGATTTTTTTTTCTTTATAAGCAGCAAATGTTTTTGTCCCCTCCTTAATTGCACAATTATACGCACCAAGTCTCATAGTCCCACCTTTGATTTTTATTGCTCTCTGAGACTCCATAAAATCTATGACTGGGTACTTTGTTTTTTTATTAAACTCTGTCGAGTTTGCTCCAGCCAATGCACATACATTACGTGCAAAATCAATTACTGCACATTGTAATCCAAGGCAAATTCCTAAAAATGGTATATTATTTTCACGGGCATATTTAGATGATTGAATTTTGCCTTCTGCACCGCGAGAACCAAAACCAGGTAAAATTAAGATGCCATCAATATTAGAAAATATATTTTTTGCTGATATATCATCCTTAACTTTTTCTGTTTGTATCCACTTTACATTCACTCTCGCATTATTTTCAACGCCAGCATGGACAAATGCCTCCATTACACTTTTATATGAATCAATAAGCTCAGTGTATTTCCCACACATAGCAATCGTAACTTCATATTGGGGATTATTATAATTTTGAATGAATTTTTTAAGTGCTCCTAAATTTGGTGTTTTATTGATTTTTAAACGCTTTTTAATTAAATGCCCCGCTCTTTGATCATGCATAGCCAGAGGTACCTCGTATATACTATTCACATCTCTTCCCTCAATTACATGGTCAGGTAGCACATTGCAAAACAGTGCTATTTTATCTCGGACAGATTGTTCAATCGAATATTTAGATCGACATAAAATCATATCAGGCGATAATCCAATCTCACGAAGCTTCATTACTGAGTGTTGTGTGGGTTTAGATTTTAATTCACCACTTGCCTTGACAAATGGTAAAAGTGTTACATGAACTAACATATGATTATGATAACCAACCTCCAGAGATAGTTGCCGGATCGCTTCCATAAATGGTAAACTTTCAATATCGCCAACTGTACCACCTACTTCACAAATGACCACATCATAATTATTATTAGAATTAAGTGAAATAATACGCGATTTTATTTCATCAGTAACATGGGGAATCACCTGTACTGTCTCACCTAAATATTCACCTTTTCTTTCTCTCTCTAAAACTTTACTATAAATTTGACCAGCAGTTGTATTATTTTCCTTAGTCATATTTACATCTATAAAACGTTCATAGTGCCCTAAATCAAGATCTGTTTCAGATCCATCATCTAATACAAATACCTCACCGTGTTGGTAAGGATTCATTGTACCTGGGTCTACATTTAAATATGGGTCAAGTTTAAGGATTGTTACATTGACACCTGCCTGTTTCATAAGGTAACCAATTGAAGATGCAGCAATACCCTTCCCTAGACCAGACATAACACCACCTAAAACAAAAATATATTTAGTATCTTTTTTCTTATTCATTCCAATTATTCTGATACGATTTTCACTCAGCCATTTCTCTTATAATTTTCTCAACTTCAACCAAGTCATCGAACGTATCTACTGAAGAATTATTGCATGAAGCAATTAAAACTTTTATATCAATATCATTATCGAGTATACGAAGTTGTTCTAAACTCTCTTCTATTTCTCTTTTTGATTGTTCTAACATTGTAAATTTAAGTAGAGCCTCTTTCCGATAACCATACATTCCTATATGGCGAAAAGCACCACCAATTTCTAAATCAAGTACATAGCGTTTAAAATCTATTGCGTTTTTTTTTTCATCAATGAATGTTTTAACAACATTTGGATTTAATAAGTCTGCAACTGTCAAATCTCTACTGACTACTGTCGCAATATCCACACTATCATCACTATTAAACAAATCAACTAAGTCATCTATTACTTGAGGACTAATCAAAGGCTCATCACCTTGTATATTAATAATCACATCGGCATCTTTTATTTCTCTTACTACTTCCGCTATTCTATCAGTCCCAGAATGATGTTGATCAGATGTCATAACAATATCAAAATTGAATTTCTTTAGAGCTTCTTGAGTTTCTTCAGAATCAATAGCTAGAATCACCTTATCTAGCTTTTCTGCCATTAGTGCTCTTTCCATAGTGTGTGCAATCAAAGGTTTTCCACAAAGATTTGCTAATATTTTCTTTGGTAAGCGTCTTGAATTTAAACGTGCTGGAATTAACCCAATATTCATAAATCAAATATATGATATTATTTTTTCATCATTGATTAAGAATAAAAAAATATAAGAGATTATGTATAAAGAAGACATGATTTCTGGTGGCAAATTTACCCTAACATTTAACTAAAGGACAAATTCATCACAAAGATTAAATTGCTTATTCAAATCTTAAAGATTCAATTGGATCTAATTGCGCTGCTCTCCAGGCAGGATAAATTCCAAATCCAATCCCAATTAATGAACAAACAACTAATCCAATAATTGTCCAGTCAAATGGTATAACTGCTGGAATATTAAATAAAAAAGAAACAATATTCCCACCAGCAACCCCTAAGACAATTCCTACAATCCCACCAAACTCACTTAAAAAAATTGCCTCCATTAAGAATTGTGTCAGGATATCTCCTTTAGTAGCACCTATTGCCTTCCGTATACCAATTTCTTTGATACGCTCCGTTACGGACACAAGCATAATATTCATGATCCCTATTCCAGCAACAAGAAGAGCAATAATACTCACTGATAAGGCAAAAACCTTTATCCCTTTAGTAAATCCTGAGAATTGCTCAATCATTTCTGTATTTGTTATAATTTCAAAATCATTCTCTTTTTCTGGTGGAACTTTCCTAATTGAACGTAAAAGTCCAACCGTTTCATCCAAAGTTTTATCATATAGTTCTTCAGAAGGTGATTCGATATGTATTCTTATACTACTCCAGTTATTTGAGAAATTTTCGATAAATGTAGAAATCGGGATTGCAATAAAGTTATCCTTACTTTCTCCAAAAGCTTCACCCTGTCGTTCAGTAATCCCTATTACAAAATAATCAAGACCATTAATTTTTATTTTTTTCCCAATTGGGTCTTCAAAAGGGAATAATCTGTCTACAATATCCATTCCGAGAATGCATACATTTTTAGAATAGTGAATATCATCAGAGATAAAATTTCTGCCATCAGCAAGAAAAGTATTATAGAATCTTATAGTACCATCATCTCCACCGACAATATCAACCCCTTTATTAATTTTTTTATCTCGATACTTTACATTTCTAGTCGATGAGCCATCTCCAGCACTTATTAAAAGCGGAGTTTGGGCTCTATCCTTCAACTTTTTATACTGATCAAGTGTAATATTTTTACGATTACGATATTTTCCACTACCATGACCAAATTGTATCTCAGGATATTTTTGAATAATAAAAGTATTTGTTGCAAATACATTTAGACCTGAAGCAACTGATGATTCAAGAGTCCTGATAGCAGTCATTACACCAATCACAGAAAAAACACCAATACTAATTCCTAAAAGAGTAAGCCCGGAACGGAGTTTATTTTTTTGAATTGCATCAATAGCCATCCAAAAACTTTCATTTAATACATTTTTTAAACTTCTTGATCCCATGATTTATTCATATCTAAGAGAATCTATTGGATCGAGGTTTGCAGCACGGTAAGAGGGGATTAAGCCCGAAAGAACACCAACAACTACACTCATTAAAATTGCAAAACTTGCTAATCCGAAATCTAAGGTAGATGGAAAAATTTTATTAAGAAGTGTACTACATACATAGGCAAATAGTAATCCCAATAGGCCTGCCAAAAGACAAATTGTTACTGCTTCTATTAAAAACTGCCCCATAATCATACCTTTTGTCGCGCCTATTGCCTTTCGAACACCGATCTCTCTAGTACGTTCTTTAACAGAAACGAACATAATATTCATAACTCCAATACCACCAACTATTAGAGATAAAAGGGTTATAAATGTTCCTGTGCCACCAATTGCTAATTTTAAAGTATTATATTGTTTTTCAAATGCTTTTGTCTGGTTTATTGCAAAATCATTTTCTTGATTAGGTCTAAGACCTCGAATATGCCGCATGACAAACGAAATTTCATCTAAACCTTCATCTATTTTATCTTCAGGAACTTTAACACTTAATCTCATAAAACCTCTTTTCGAAAATATTCTGTTATAAGCACCAAGAGGAAGTATCGCTTGCTTATCTACACTCATAAGCCCCAAAAACTTCCCTTGTTTTTCTAAAACACCTATCACCTTAAACTTCATTTTATCAATCTTTATGTACTGACCGATGGGATCTTGATCCCCAAAAAAGGCTTCTTTAATCCCATCACCAATTACTGTTACTCTCGATCCGGACCTATCTTCATTTTTAGAAAAAAATCTTCCTTGTATAATATCTGTTGATATAGTCTCCATATAGTCTTCATTCGTACCAAATATCTGTATTCGTGTCTCCCTATCTTTAAAAGATAATGATGCACTTCGCTGCATAACTGGTGCAACAGCCAAAGCATATTTAGATCTTTCTCTAATTTTATCTACATAGTCAGGATGTATTTTGGGTCTGTTCCTTACCTCCCACCATTCCATGTCACTAAACCATTCCCAACGACTTATATATAAAATATCTTTCCCAAGCCAAGACATACTACTTTCGAATGTTCTATCTAATCCTGAAATAAGAGTTCCCATCATTGTTACTGAAAGAACGCCAATAATAATGCCAAGAGCTGTTAATATGGATCTTGTTTTATTTGCAAAAACAGCAGATAATGAAATCGAAAAGTTTTCTAAAAAAAGGAGAAACATTAAGATTTTATTTTTGAATCTTCAGTGATTTTCCCATCAAATAATCGGATAATCCTATGTGCATGCCGGGCAATATCATCTTCATGAGTAACCAAAATAATTGTATTACCATCCTGATATAATTTATTTAGGATCCCCATAATCTCATGGCCACTTTTAGAATCAAGATTACCAGTGGGCTCATCAGCAAGAATAATTGACGGACTATTAACCAATGCCCTCGCAATAGCAACTCTCTGTCGCTGACCACCAGATAACTCATTAGGTTTATGGTGCATTCGATCAGATAGGCCGACACTTTTTAAAGCATCTGACGCTAATTTTATTCTTTCATTTTTTCTAATATTCCCATAAATAAGAGGAATTTCTACATTATGCTGTGCCGTAGCCTTCGGTAAAAGATTAAAAGTTTGAAATACAAAACCAATTTTTCGATTTCTTATTGATGCAAGTTGATTGTCATCCATCTCTTGCACCATCTCACCTTCAAATTGATAGATTCCTGATGAGGGAGTATCTAAGCAACCTATCATATTCATTAAAGTCGACTTCCCTGAACCCGATGGCCCCATAATAGCCAAATATTCATTTTCATTAATTTCTAAATTTATACCATCTAACGCTCGTACTTCCTCACCGCCTACATTATATATTTTATAAATATTATTGAGTGAAATTAAAACCAAAAGAAACCCTCAGATTGTAAAAAATTCTTTATTTTTCATCAATAGATTTATCTTTTTGATTTTTAATTTCAACTAAATCACCATGATTAAGCTCTTTACTTAAAACTCGATATCCACCAACTACAATCATCTCTTCTTCTTGAACTCCTGATTGAACTAAATAATAATTTTCCCCAGATATACCAACCTTAACAGGTTTGACAACTGCAAATTTTTTCCCTTCTTCTGCTTTATTTCCTTCAAATTCATCTTCCAGTATAAAAACAATATCAAGTGGTTTTATCTTTTTGAAAGAAACGTCTTCGTCCTTCCACTTATTTTTTTCATTATGATTATCTAATCCAGACATCTCTTTATAGTTTTCAGGTCTTGATGTAAGAGCCTGGATTGGAATAGAGACAACATTATTAATAGTTTCAGTTATAATATTTACAGTGCTACTCATCCCTGGTCGAATTTTATCAGGTACAGAAACCATTCTAACTTTTACCTTAAAATTTGTTACTTGCTGCTGTGAGCCCATATTTAAAGATTGAGCCGTATGGGCTATTTCACTAACTACCCCATAAAATATCGTATCCGGATATGCATCAATATCAATTTCTGTTGTATCACCAATCTCAATATTCACAACATCATTCTCATTAACATCAACCTCCACTTCCATTCTACTGAGATCGGCTATCGTCATTAATACTCCAGGATTGAACATACCTCCTAAAGCCATTTCCCCTTCTTCTTTTGTAATACTGGTTACAATACCATACTTAGGAGCAGTCAAGCGGGTTTTTGACAGTTCATCTTCAGCCGATAATAAATTTGCATTTGCCTGTTCAGCTTGACTAAGAGCCATCTGATAAGATGCTTCAACTTGCTCAAGTTCCTGCTGAGATATAAGTTTTTGGATAAAGAGGGTTTGGGTACGATCCATCTGAGCTTTTACTTTCTTTAAATTTGCTTCAGAAGATTTAACTTGGGATACTGCATTATTATAGCGTGGTCTAATTTGTTTTTCATCAATACTAATGAGATGTTGACCTGGTTCTACTGTATCTCCTTCTATAACTGTAATCTCAGTAATCCAACCTGTAATTGTAGATGTTATTTGCACTGCTTCTTCGGGCTGAATCTTCCCACTCGCATTAACTTTTTGAATGATTTTACGAAGCTCTATCAGCTCTGCGTCAACCACAACTATCTTATCCGAACTATTTTTTGATACGAGATACCAAACAGATAATACCAAGATAATTACTAATGGAATCCAAACTTTTTTC
>CAZEER010000022.1:0-33222 GCA_964511215.1 uncultured bacterium
TCCAGATATAAAACCTGGTAAACCTGAAGAGGTCACGAACCTAGTAGAACTGAAAGCACTTGTCCAGTCTTATCTAGATGAGGGACCAGACACTGACGTTGCTGAGGGATTGGTAGATTTAATTAACCTAATGGCAGAAGCTGATGATGAAGTAACTGTAGAGGAAGCAATGGCAGTAGCAGAGTTTACTGGAATGATTGCCCATTATGTGAGCTCCGAAAAAGGTGGAGATATAGAGATGTATGAAGTTAATATTGTGCCACAGGGTGATGAACAAATGGAGGCCGTACGTGAATTATTGCCTGAGTTGAATATTGTAAAAGATCGTGGGGGACAGGTGTTTAAGGTTGGAAAATATTTTTCTGAAGACTATGCAGAAGCTGTATGTAAAAAATATATTTCACTCGGTCTTTATTCGGGAACAACTAAAATAAATGTGACACCTGAATAATCTGAGTTTTATAGTTTTTAAAATTAGTAAACCAAATTATAAAGTAGTGAGCTTTATTATATCTATTTTATCAATAAAAATCATCACTTCATGTACCCGTACATTATAAAAAAAATTATTCTACCTGTAAGTGATAGGTTACTTGGATTATCTGTAAATAATGAACTAAAAAAGAATAGATATATTCAATGGCGCTCCCGGAAAGAGTTGGAGATTATGCAAACAAAAAACCTGAAAAATATTCTGTTGCATAGCGCAAAAAATGTCCCATATTACAAAAAAATATTTACTGAGCATGGTCTTGAAATCGATGAAAATATTTTTAGGGATTTTAAAAATATTCCTTTTTTAACCAAGAGTCTAATAAAAGACAATTTACCTGATAATATCATAGATAAAACGATTAAGATATATTCAAAAGATAATACTAGTGGCTCATCGGGGCATCAATGTGTATTTTATCATGACAGGCTAGCATATTCAAAACATATTGCAATACAATCACTCTGGTGGGAATGGTCAGGGTTTCGTTTCGGTGAAAAGGTGTTACAGACTGGTATGACAACTCAAAGAGGTATTGCTAAAGCAATAAAAGATAAAATATTTCAAGTTAACTATACCCAAGCTTTTTTAATGGATCATAGGACTATTAAAAAAAATCTTCAACATTTTAGGAATAAGAAAAATATTTATTTCATGGGCTATGCTTCATCATTATTTACCTATGCACAGTTTGCGGATGAATCAAATATTAATGATGTTAGATTTAATGCGGTTGTTTCATGGGGTGATAAAATGTTTCCCCATTATCGTGATTTAATTGAAAGGACATTTAAAACAAAAGTCTTTGACACATATGGTGCAGCAGAAGGACTGATGATTGCAGCGGAATGTGAAGAACATAATTATCATATTATGACTCATCACGTTTTGATAGAGATTCTAGATCAAAATGGAGAAGAGGTAAAAGATGGTGAAATTGGAGAAGTTTTTGTTACGCGCTTGGATAATTACTTAATGCCTCTAATTAGATATCGGATAGGTGACTTGGCAGTAAGATCAAGTCAAGATAAGAAATGTCCGTGTGGACGTAATTTCCCTATGATTGAAAAAATTGTTGGAAGAGATACTGATATAGTTTTTACTCCACGTGGAAAAGCATTAATTGTTCATTTTTTTACAGGAATTTTTGAACATATCCCTGAGATAAAACAATTTCAGGTTGTGCAAAATATTAATGGTGGTGATATTGAAATCAGATATATTAAAGCAAATGATTTTTCATTTTCAATTTTAAAAAAAACTCAGGAAAAGATGTATAAAAAAGCAGGAGAAGAATTTCCTCTTTTTTTTAATCCAGTTGAAAATATTGAGTCATCTCCTTCAGGTAAACCGCAGATAGTAATGAGGAATTATTAAATAATCTTCTATTATGAAGATTATAGATTAATAACCGTTTTTTATATTTATTCTTTTGTAAACCACAAGTGTTATATTCAATTTATTTTGGTTGATTATAAAATAGGAATGGATTAAAAATGTACTAGTATCCTTTATGGATGAAGGAATAGGGTTACTATTAAAGTTCTTTTAAATCTTTAAGTAGTTGTTGGAGCATGTCTTTGGCGTCCCCAAAAACCATAATTGAATTATCAAAACCAAATAATTCGTTTTGAATGCCAGCAAATCCAGTATTCATTGTGCGTTTATTTATAATAACAGTACGTGATTTATCTACATCAAGAATGGGCATACCATAGATTGGTGATGACGTATCATGTCTTGCCGCAGGATTAACAACATCATTGGCTCCTAAGACCAATGATACATCACAGTCTTCAAATTCTGAATTTATTTCATCAAGATCTTTTAGTTGCTCATAGGGTATATTTGCTTCTGCCAGTAGGACATTCATATGACCCGGCATGCGTCCTGCCACTGGGTGAATAGCATAAAGCACTTTTTTATTTTTGTTTTCTAAAAATTCGGCTACCTCACGTACTGCATGTTGGGCCTGCGCAACGGCTAACCCATACCCTGGAACAACAATAACTTTTTCAGCTGCATCAAAAATCATTGCAGCTTCCTCAGTTGAATAGCTTTTGATATTAATTTGTTTATCAGAAGTAGAACCGGAAGCCTCTTGTTCAAGACCGACTGCTCCAAAGATAACATTTGCGAGTGAGCGGTTCATACCTTTGCACATTATATTTGTAAGGATGATCCCGGATGCACCTACCAACGCGCCAGCTATAATTAAACCATTGTTCATGAGTACAAAACCAGTTGCTGCTGCAGCGATTCCAGAATAAGAATTTAACAGTGATATAACAACAGGCATATCAGCACCGCCTATAGGAATAGTAAGTGTAATGCCAAGGAGAGCAGATATAGCTATTACACCATAGAAGTAATTCATATTAGGATTTTGAACAATAAGAAACCCAATCACAATAAGGATTAATGCTAAGATTGCATTAATTAATTGCTGAGCTGGGAAAACAACAGGCTGGCCACTGATAAAACCTTGGAGCTTTCCAAAAGCTATAAAGCTACCTGTAAATGTCAGGGTACCTATAAAGATAGAAACAATGATTGTAGCTATTGTAAATGTTGTTATTTCACCTGTTTTAAGAAATTCTGATGCAGCTATTAGTGCAGATGCGCCACCACCAAATCCATTGAAGATTGCAACCATCTGAGGCATCTGAGTCATCTCTACCTTGGTAGCAAATATTACGCCAATAAGTGCCCCAATTATTATTCCAATACCAATTATTTGAAAGTCAAGTTGATCATAATAAATCAGAGTAGCAATTATTGCAATAAACATACCAAAAGTGGCAATTGAGTTTCCTGATCTCGCTGTTTTTGGGTGGCTTAGTTTTTTAATCCCTAATATGAAGAATACAGATGCAAGTACGTAGGCAATATTTGAAAAATCCATAATTATATATTATTTACGTTTAAACATTTTTAGCATTCGATCTGTTACCATAAATCCTCCAACTACATTTACGGTTGCAAAGATGACAGCAATAAGTCCTAGATATGTACCAATACCACCACCAATTTTTGTAGAAATTATTGCACCTACAATGGCAATACCTGAAATGGCATTAGAGCCACTCATCAGGGGTGTATGAAGAGTAGGTGGAACCTTAGTAATAATCTCGAAGCCCACAAATATTGCAAGAATAAAAACTGTGAGTATATTTATATCCATATGGGTAACTAAATGTTTATGCTTTGTTTTGTAGGCCCATGTGTTATCTCTCCTTTATGAGAGTACATTGCACCTGAAATTATTTCATCCTCCAGATCGAGATTCAGTTTACCATCCTTCACCATATAAGTTAAAAATGATGTAATATTTTTCGCGTAAAGTTCACTAGCATGTACTGGCATAGTACCTGGAATATTCGAAGTACCATCTATAATTACTTTGTTGTGTTCTATGATATTATCCTTTTTAGTTAGTTCACAGTTTCCACCATTTTCTGATGCTAGGTCCATTATAATTGAACCAGGCTTCATAGCGTCAACCATGGTAGTAGGTATTAGTAATGGAGCGGGTCGACCTGGAATCAAAGCTGTAGTAATAACAATGTCAGAGTGACTTATATGCTCGTGGATGAGTTGCTGTTGCTTTTGTTTATACTCATCTGATGTATCTTTTGCATAACCACCTTCACCTACTCCTTCATCTGCATTAGACTCAACTTCAATAAATTTTGCACCAAGCGACTCAACTTGCTCTTTAACTATAGGACGTACATCAAAAGCCTCAACCTGAGCGCCAAGTCTCTTTGCAGTTGCAATAGCCTGGAGCCCAGCAACTCCAGCACCAAGGACTAAAACTTTTGCCGGTCGAATAGTTCCTGCGGCTGTCATTAAGAGAGGCATATAAACACCTAATCGGGAGGCTGCAAGTAGCACAGCTTTATAACCAGCAATATTAGCCTGAGAAGACAAAGCATCCATTTTTTGTGCTAATGTTGTTCTGGGAATAAGGTGCATCGAGAATCCTGTGACATGACTATCCTTAACTGTCTTCACAATTTCTGTCTCACGCGTTGTTTGACAAAATGAGATCAAAATAGAATTAGGTTTTAAGAGTAGGATTTGATCGATAGATGGTGCCAGTACCTTTAGGGTAATATCTGCATCTGATAAAAGTTTATTCGTTGACTCAAAAATAGTCGCACCAGCATTTTTATAATCCTGATCTGATATAAAAGAGCCAGCACCTGCATTAGACTCCACATTTACTGCAAGTCCACTCTTGATAAGTTCCTTAACAGTTCCAGGAGTACACGCGACTCGAGATTCAAATTCATCACGATCTTTAAGTATTGCTACAATCATAAACGTTTCTATATAAACCCTGAAAGAAGGCGCGTAATTTAGTTATGAAATACTAAACTTCATCACTGAAATATTGGATTTAATGATATAAGTTTGCTCCCCTTAATATAATGTTTTAATGATTAAAAAGATTTCTATAGCAATACTGTTCTGTTGTACTATTAAAAATGCAGAAACATTTTATGTCCCAGAAGATTTTAATACCATTCAGAGCGCGATCAATTCTTCAGCTAATGGTGACTCAATATTAGTAAGTCCTGGTTTCTATACAGAAACAATTAATTTTATGGGCAAATCCATTGTGATATCATCTCTGTATCTTCTTGAAAGTGATTCACTCATAATTGGATCAACCATTATAGATGCTGAAAACAGTGGAAGTGTCGTTACTTTTTCTAGCGGCGAAGATTCATTGTCTCAACTCCATGGATTTACACTGCAGGGTGGTGCCGGAAATGAAGAAGATCCTGATGATAATGGGTCATTCTATAACTACGGAGGTGGTATTTATTGTTTTAACAGTGATCCAATAATTAGAGACTGTATCATTCAAAACAATATCGCAAATGAAGGAGGAGGGGGAGGCATATTCTGCTATAATTCTTCTCCAATTTTATCTGGTTGTACAATAACCAATAATTTGACAGATGATGTTGGTGGTGGATTGTATTGTCGAGCAGGATCAAGTCCCAATCTTTTTAATTGTATCTTTTTTGGCAATACTGCTGAATTTGGGGCTGGTTGTTATCTAAGGAATGAATCAATACCAACAATGGAATATGTAACATTTACGCAAAATATTGCAAATAATTCAGGCGGTGGAATTGGCCTTAAGGATGATGCTGATTTACAGGGGAATCATATATTTATTACTGAGAATATTGCTGAAGGTTTGGGGGGTGGATTATATGTCAATAATGCTGATCCTCAGATATCATATTCCTTAATTGCAGATAATATATCAAGCTCAGGAGCAGGAGCATATATACGAAATACCTCCATTGTCGATTTTACAAATCTTACTATAGCAAATAATAGTGCTGGCCTCTACGGCAACGGTGTTTACATGCGCGATAATGTTACTGTTAATTTATTAAATACAATTATATGGGGTAATAGTTCAAGCCAAATTTATTTTAGATCAGAAGGAACCGAAGTTGAGTTGAGTGTTTTTTATAGCCTGGTTCAAGATGGAGAAGATGGTATCGAAAGTAATGAAAATGGCGATATAAACTGGGGAACAGGGAATTTAGATGGAGAACCTTACTTTTGTTCAGCAGATAATTACTATATTCGTGAAAATTCACCATGTATAGATGGCGGATCAAGCGGCGGATTAGTCGGTTGCTTTGATGTTGGCTGTGGACCAGTTAATCTAGGACCCGTCTGGTATGTTGATATAAATGGTGATAATGCAAATGATGGTAGCCTGGATGCACCTTTTGGGACTATATCCAGAGCAATTAATGCTTCTTCAGATAATGGAGATACTATTCGTCTTTACCCTGGAGTTTATACAGAAGAGATAGATTTTAATGATAAAGATATTGTCCTTGAGTCTCGAGCATTTGAGATAGATAATCCAAACCTAATATCAGAGACATATTTTGGTTCTGGCCCAGTTGGAGGTACCTGCTTAATACTTAGTGGAGCATCTAACAACAATGTAACTATCAGAGGGTTATCTTTTCGTGGAGGATCTGATCCATTCGGAGGTGGAATTGTTGTTACTAATTGTTCTCCTACATTTTCAGATATTATTATCGAGGGTAATAACGCTGAAATTGGGGGAGGAATATATATCGCTGATTCAGACGCAATCTTAAAAAATTCGACCATTAGAAATAATAGCGCAAATCTCGGTGGTGGGATTTATATATCTAACGGAGACCCTATTTTTGAAAATACAACCGTGGAATCTAATGTAGCATATTGGGGTGGTGGACTATATATAGATTCTGCTTCTCTTAGTATTGAAGGTTGTAAGATCAAACAAAATGATGCATTTATTGAGGGTGCTGGATTATATCAGAATGGAGGGGTATGCGAGGTGGAGTGGACATCATTTGAAAATAATAATGGCTATGATTATGGAGGTGCGATTGTTGCTTATCAGGCAACTTTAGATTTAAGCCAAATGACTTTTGCGGGAAACATTGCTGGAATCGGTTCTGTCTTTTCGTTTCATAGTTCAGTTGTTTCAATTAATAATTCAATTATATGGGGCAATCAGGGGGGTATTTTCTACTGTCCTGCATCAAGTGGATTGACATCTCTTGAAATAAATTACTCAGATATTGAAGGCGGGGAAGATATTATTAATTCATTTCCTAATATTTTATTCACCACAGGAGGGGGAATAATCAATGTTGATCCACAATATTGCGATATTGAAAACAATCAATTTAACCTTGAAAATACATCTGTTTGCTTTAGTGCGTCTGACTCTTCAACAGTAATAGGGGCCTATAACTTACCTTGCGGTGTGTTAGATATATATGAAGAACCAATAACTAATGAGTTTCATTTATTGGATAATTACCCTAACCCATTTAACCCATTTACTACAATCACATATGTCATCTCTGATTTTGGCGATTACTCTTTAAGAATTTATAATTTAAATGGCCAATTGGTGAAAATTTTGAGCTCAGGCTATGGTAATCCTGGAAAATATACTAAAGTGTGGGACAGCACGAATGAAAGTGGTACAAGTGTGGCTAGTGGAGTATACATTTATAGATTAGAAACAAATAACAATATTCTGATAAAAAAAATGATGTTAATTAAATAGTGATTTAACCCACAGTATCATATATTGTTGTTTCCATTATTGGTTTAGGTCTGCGTATATTATACAAGGTGATTACAGAAGCATGGCTAATCAGAAAATCATAAAATACTTATTCTTAACCATTGTCTTAATGATAAATATTCTCAATGGGCAGGCTATGTCCGACTTTATAGGCCATTGGACAGGTATAGAAGATTTAAGCTCACCAACTCTTACTTATGAAAACCGGAATATGTCAATTGTAATAACTGAGGGGGGTGTTAGGGAAGGATTCTATATTTTTACTTCGTCATCTGATTTTCTTTATAATGATGATTTAGACTGGTCTTATCATTATTTTGGCTTTGATAAAAATCAAAATAATATAATTTTTCTCAGGAGGTTTATTACACCTGTTGGAATTATCGGATATGAAGAACTAGTTTATAATTTGACTGAGTGGACAAATGAATATTTTGTAGCAGAATATAGTGCAAGTGATAGAGATACGTACCATCAGATTCGAATGGATATTGATTTGATGGATTTATATGATGTACCTATTCCAACAAACATACATCTAAGTCAGAATTACCCAAACCCATTCAATCCAAAAACAACAATAAATGTTTTTATTGATAAGTCTACTATGGGAAATCTTATGGTTTTTAATATTAAAGGGGAAAAAATTCAAACTATACATAGTGGGATTTTCAATATAGGTGTTTCGAGTTATACATGGGATGGTACAGATTACAATGGTAAGTCTGTCAGTGCAGGAAGCTATATATTCTTTCTAAATATTGGTGGGAATATGGTTCGATCCCAAAAAATGGTTCTACTTAAATAAATTTACTTTTTGAATTTTTGAGGTGCCTTAATTTCTGATTATGCGATACCGCAGGTTCTTTATTTTTCTTTTGTTTTTTCAACGTTTTATTTATGGAACATGGTTTGATGCGATACCAAGAGTTATCGTTCAACCAGATGGTGATAAAGTAGATTGTTTTATTACGGGTGACCAATATGTAAGAAGATTACATGATGTGAATAATTTCACAATTATTCTAAACATCCAAGATGGTTTTTATTATTATGCCGATAAAAATTCAAATGGTGATTTAATTCCGTCAGATTTGATTCTTGGTGAGGGAAACCCAGAAAACCATGATTTAGAGCCTGGGTATTCTGTTAGCCAAGAAGAATACAATAGAAAGAAACAATTTTATGATTATCGAGGATCTAATCATGTATCCAGAGATGCGCCGAATTCAGGTGAGATAGCGCAGATTAATGTTTTTATAAGATTTGCGGATGACCCGGAGTTTCCCTTCCCACGATCACACTATGATGCAGTATTTCAAACAGATGAAGACGAACCTTCATTGAGAGATTACTTCTGGGAAGTGTCCTACAACAACTTATTAGTTAATACGTTTCACTATCCGGGGACTTTTGACGGATCTAATACCGCCTATATTGATGAATACAATAGGAATTACTATATGCCATATTCAAATGCTAATCCAGAAGGATACGATGGTAGCGCTGAACGGACAGAGAGAGAGCACACTTTACTGGCAAATGCAATAAATTCAATCTCGTCAAGTGTGTCGCCCTTTATTGATGTGGATGCAGATGATGATGGGCTTGTTGATGCAGTCTCATTTGTTATATATGGCACACCTGGAGACTGGGCTGATTTATTATGGCCCCACCGCTGGGCACTCTATAGCCAGAATGTATATATTAATAATTCACAGGTTTATGATTACTTATTCATGCTCTCAGAGTCATGGTATTTTAATGTTGGTGTCCTATGTCATGAATTTGGACATGTATTGGGCGCTCCAGATTACTATCACTATGATGGAGGAGGTGCGCCAACTCCAGTTGGAGGTTGGGATGTAATGGCATCAAATGGTAATCCACCTCAGTTTCCTAGCGCATTTACTAAATGGAAATATTTTGATTGGATTGAGCCTGTAGAAATATTTGAAAGCGGTACATACACACTGTATCCCCTAGATGGTCAAGAGAATGTTATGTTTAAGATCCCATCGGTCAATTCAGAAGCTGAATATTTTGTCGTAGAATATCGTCGGCAAGAAGGGGTATACGATTCAAATGCGCCTGGACCTAGATCTGGGTTGGTAGCATACAGGGTTAATACAGAAGCAGGCGATGGTAACGCGCAAGGTCCGCCCGATGAACTTTATGTCTATAGACCGGGTGGTGATTTAAACAACAATGGTAACTTTGAACAAGCACCCTATAGCACTGAGTATAGTCATACACAGTTGAATGATAATACTGATCCATCTTCTTTCTTATATAATGAAGGTTTAGGCGCAGATGGAGGATTGAATTTATACAATGTTACTGATGCTGGAGAGACAATATCTTTTACAGTATCATTTGGTATTCCAGAACTTTCAGTAAATCCAAATAATCTTACTTATAATCTGGATGCTGGAGAGTATGATGTGCAAACTATTACTGTCACCAATATTGGAGAGCCTGAAACTGTCCTGAATTTTGAAGCCACAGTAACCAATTCAGAATCATTTATTAATCCTCAAGGTGGTCCTGATGGTGGTAATTATTATTGGACTACATCCGATGAAGAACCTGATTTAAACTATGATTGGATTGATATAGAAGGCTTGGGTGTTCAATTAAATTTTCCTGGGAATGATGATTTTTCATCAGAACAAATATCTCTTCCATTTGAATTCCCTTTTTTTGGTATTTCATATGATTATTTACATGTTAATGCTAATGGATGGGTGGGTTGGAACAGCGCGAATGAGAACCTATGGCAAAATGGAGATATTCCCTCAGCTTCAATGCCCAGGCCCGCTATATTTGGTTTTTTTGATGATTTAAATCCTGAGAATGACAATGGTAATTCATCTGCATCTGGAAATATTTATTATCATGTAGATCAAGATCGCGTCGTTGTATGGTTTAATGATGTAGTAAGATGGGAGGGAGATTCTGGTGGTGGGACATATGATTTTCAAATCATTCTTTTCTCAAATGGCAGATTAAAATGTAACTACAGAAATATGGTAGGTACTACCAATCAGGCAACTATTGGTTGGCAAGATAGTTTTGGAAATGAAGGGACACAACTCTCTACTGTTGGTGAGAGTTTTGTGTCAAACAATTTTACCTGGGAAGCAAAAACTTACTCTCAGGAAAACATACCTTGGATTATTTTAACATCAGATAATGGTATCCCAGCTGGCTCACTATATGGTAACGAATCATCTAGTATCTATGCCCAAGCACTAACTCTAGATTTAAGTCAAGGTGATTATTTAGCATCGATCAATATAATATCTCCAGAGACTGATCCAGTGGCAATCCCGGTTACTCTAACTGTAAATGGCGATAATCTTATTCCAACTCTTCCTTATATTGATATATCCTCATCTGAAACTGGGATTATTGATCTCCCTAATGATGTAGACCCAATGTTTATTTCTGTTGCCTCAAGGTATACTCATGTAGTTGCTTCAAATGGAGATCTTATTCCTTTTCTAATACAAGAAAACTTTACAGATGAACAGGTGCTGCATGCCAGGAGGGTTCTTGAGTCCTATTTAACAAATATACCAGATAGTCAATGGGGTAATGATAAGGATCCTATCTCCAATGCTATTGGTGCAACTAATGCTATTTTATTCTTGTTAAATGATGAAAATGAGTACGAGAATCCAGATCTTTGGTTATTAATGGATGCCGGTGTCATAGGACAAGATTTGCTTGCTACAGAGGTTTTTCCTGAAGGCAGTTCTGAATACATGAATAGTTCAGAACGGGATGCGACATATGAAGAAATTCTTCACTACGTTCATGATTATGGTATCAAATTAGCTTCTCCGGGAATGCAAGTTGCAATTGAGTCTGCTATGGATATTGCTATTAGTAATGGATATTATAATCCCCTGTCTGATTTACCCGAAGATGACTATGACGAAGAGTATCTTGCTATGGGGCTAGAGTGTTATTTTGGGTTGTGGGCCCATGACCCTTCCGGAGATGGTTACTGTGGAGATCAAGAGTATGCTTATATTAATAGAGAGTTAATGGAAGCAGGTGATCCAGCACTACATGGTATTATAAGTGGTTTTTTAGGAGAAGTTTGGGAATATACAGCCATTTTACCAGAGACATTCGTATCTGAATTTTATTTACATCAGGAAAATAATTTAGATTATACATTCCGCTCAAAGTATTTACGAAATATTGCACTGACAGGTGAAGCCTCATCAGCAATATATGGTAATGAATATTTAAATATTTTACATGGCAATGATGGGGATAATCAGTTTACTGGTTTTTCTGGAGATGATGTTCTTTTTGGTTCTCATGGTGTGGACAGGGCAATTTATGAGGGTGATAGGGAAGAGTATGTAATAATTCCTCCTTACGCAACGGATGATTCATCTTTTCAGGTTTTAGATATCCAGCCTGATAGAGATGGGACAGATCATCTTTATGATATTGAGGAGGTTGCATTCAATGATATTGTATACAATATTGTAGACCTACTTGCGGTTCATAATAACTTTTTACCTAAAAAATTTGTACTATTTTCACCTTATCCAAATCCATTTAATCCAATAACAAAGATAGGATTTGATATCGCTGAACCCGAGGTTGTTAGTCTAAAAGTGTTTGATTTAAATGGTCGACTTGTAAGAACTTTAAACAGGTCTAAATTAGGTATAGGGAAATATGTTGTAGAATGGGATGCAAAGGATGATAATGGCTATTTTGTTACCAGTGGAGTATATTTTATCCATTTCATTAGTAATTCCTATGCAAATACAAAAAAGGTTCTATTTATTAAGTAACATTGCTCTAGTGTGAGTAAGATCACAAATTGTGACGTTTTGTAAAGGTAAAAGGAATTGTTTCGCCTGTATTATGATCAAAATCATTGCTTTAATTAAATATATATTAAATTAAATAAAGGAGATATTCAGATATGGATCTCAAGAGGAGAATTCAACAAGGGTTTACCATGATAGAAATTATGGTTGTGGTTGTTATTGTAGCAATTCTTGCAGTAATTGCCTTACCAACCTATTTAGATTATGTCAAAAGTTCTTACGCATCCGAAGCACGTACAGTCATGTCCAATATTAATAATGCATCAAAAATGTATTATCAAACACGAGGAGATTGGCCGTCTGAGATAGATGAGTTGGAGCGCGCGGGTCAATTGGATGTAAGTAGATCAACAAAACTTAAGTGGTCTTTTGATCTACAACTAAGTGATCAGGGTGGTCGGATTACAGCGACAAGTACTGAAGAAATGTCTGGTGGTGCAGGACACCAGGTTATCTATGATGCAGACCTAGGTAAATTTACAGGATATGGTTCACCAGAGGGCGAGTAAAGTATATGGATTTGAATAAATTACTCACCTACTCTGTGGACAGTGGGGCATCAGACCTTCACCTCAGCGTTGGTTCTATCCCAATGGTGAGGATTAATGGTACTATGAAACCACTTAATATGGATGCGCTAAAGCAAGAAGATATGGAGTCTATTTTGCCTCAGATACTAGATGAAGGTCAGCTTGAGATGTTTGAGGATAATAAGGAAATTGACTTTTCAGCAAGCCTTGAAGGTAAAGGTCGTTTCAGGGTCAACTTTTTTAACCAGATTAAGGGATTAGCTGGAGTCTTCAGGACTATACCTGAAGTTGTTAAAGATTTTGATGATTTAGGAATACCCCCAGTATTAAAAAATTTAGCCTTAATTGATCGTGGTCTTGTGCTTTTAACGGGGCCAACAGGGTCGGGTAAGAGCACTACCTTAGCTGCAATGGTTGATCATATTAATACTCAGCGTAAGTGCCATATTATTACAATAGAAGATCCCGTCGAATATTACCATGAGACTAAAGAGAGCTTGATTAATCAAAGAGAGCTTGGTGCTAATACTCATAGTTTTGCCAATGCCATGCGATCGGCTCTGAGAGAAGACCCTGATGTGATTTTGGTGGGTGAAATGAGAGACCTTGAAACAATATCTTTGGCTCTTACTGCAGCGGAGACAGGTCACCTTGTGCTTTCAACTCTGCACACATCGAGTGCAGTGAAAACAATTGATAGAATAATTGATATTTTCCCATCGGGTCAAAAGGGGCAGATAAGATCAATGCTTTCTGAGAGTTTGGAGGCAGTTATAGCACAAAAATTATTAAAGACCAAAGATGGGAAAGGAAGAACTCCAGCATGCGAGGTAATGATAGCTAATACAGCAATAAGAAATTTGATTCGCGAAGATAGAATCTACCAGATACCTTCTATTATCCAATCGGGTGGAGTGGATGGTATGCAATCCTTGGACCAAGATCTACAACGGTTGGTTTCAAAAGGTGAAATAGAACGTAAGTTGGCTAAAAGTATTGCTGAAAACCCTAAATTATTTGCTCAAAATGTTTTATGATTAATTTGAAAAATACAAACTCAGGGATTGGATTTATTGAGGTTATGACAGCTACCGTTATAATCTCTATTGCGTGTATTGGTCTCCTGATGGGTGTTGTGCATGCCAGAGGCGAATTGCACTCTCTAGAAATGAAGGAGCGTGCAACAGAGGAACTCTTGAATTATATGGAATATTGGAAAGGAAGAGTGGCTGATGGAAATTTATCGCCAACAGAGAGAGCTGGAGACCCTGATGGAGAAGAAATTTATTTGGTTGGTGGTCTCAATCAAAAGATTTCTGTCAAAGCTAAAAGGTATTATGGACTAAGTAGGTTAAATGGATATAATGACTTTGGATCAACTGATTTTACAAGATATGAATTAAAATGTTGGATACGGTGGGGGGATCGTTTCATGTCGCCTTCAAGTAGATATGCAGATGATGTTATTCACGAAAGAAGGATATCTACAATAATGACTGTGTTTGAATTATAATGGAAATTTTTCTCAGAAAAACATCAAATGGGATGACGTTGCTTGAATTGACAGCGGCTATTGTTGTTGTAAGTATTATAGCTATTGGTATGACCAGTGGTGCGCAAGCGGTAATGCTACACTATCAATCAGATACAGTTAGACAAGATTTACGCCAATATGGTAATAATATTATGCGAGAGATAGCTAGGGAACTTAATCTTGCGCAGAAGGTGGAAATCGATGGGCAGAATGGATTCTCAAGAATAAAATTATATAAATATTTTACAGATATAAATCCAAAACTTGTAATATCGTGCCAAGGTGAATCAGGTATTAATTTTAATAATGAGGTCCCACTTAATGGTGTTTTAGAATTTCCTAGTCAAGGTGTATTTAGAGGTCCAAATACAAGGACTGTCTACGTAAATGATTTTATAGCTGAATTTGATTCAGATGGGGGGCCAGGTCTAACATTGTTTAAGAATTCTTTTATAAAGCTAACTCTCATACTTGCAATGGATTCTGATGTGATGGATGAGACATTTCAGTCTACAAAAGAACAACATATTTTTTATAGAAAAATATTTCTTGGGACCCCATACATACAGACTAAAATGACAAATGCCATGAATGGATCTAGTGGTGCTTAGACGTATATACTTAGGAAGTGCCGCTCCCCTAGCATTGCTATTTACATTAGTAAGTATGTCATTTACTGTAGCTTACTTAAAGAATTCATTTAATCAATCTGCTATGGAAAAATACAGGTATACTGAGTGGAAAGCTCTTTACGCTGCGGAAGCAGGACTTAATGATGTAGGTGTGGTCGTATTGCCCTATATTGTTTCAGATACTTTACTATTGCCAAATGGTGTGATGTATGGTAAAGATGAAAAAGATCAGCCAATTGGTATGTATAAAGATATCGCATGCTCAACGCGTTTAATTTTAAATACAACTCGAAAAGAATATGTCGCCTACTCAACAGGTGTTGCAGAATACATCACTTCTAGTGGAACGCCTGTATCAATCGAAAGAAGAGTCTTTACATCTATGGTGCCACAGGGGTTTGAAGAGTTTATGTATTTTACCCATGAGGAGTTACCGATTGGCCCAGGAAATACTGGTACGGTGAACTTTGGTTCTGGAGATCAATTAGAGGGCAAAGTCCATACGAATGGGAATATGACTTTTAGTAACTATGGATGCCCTGACTTTAGTGGAGAGGTAAACATAACTTTTGAAGCAATTGAACAGTATGGGAATGCCATAAACTGGGGTGGCTGCAGTGATAATGTGTTTGAAGATGATGATGGAAATACAATCCTTGATACTGTTTCTCAAATAATTTTCCCCCCTGATAATTCAGCCGAGACTGCCAGGCAAAACGCAACGCGTACATTCAGGGCAGATGAAAAAATATTTCGTGCAGGTAAAAAAGATACTATGATTATGACCGAAATTAATTTTGTTGAGGGTGGCTATTGGGCTACGCAGTGGTGGTATAATATTCCTCCAGTTGGCAGTCCTCCTGCTGAGTATTCTTTTACCTGGGTGGATCCAGGAAGTTACCCAGATAATTCCTTGGCTTTAGATGAATTTAATTCTGCAAGGTTTGCTATACCGGGTTCCTTTGAGGCGGGAGTTGGGTATGATGCAATCTGGCTCGTTGTCTCAGGCGTGGATCTTGCTGGAGTCAACGTTAATCCTGATCTATTTGAAGTTGGAGATGCTGTCTCTGTTATAAATAGTAATAACACTGTCGCAGCTGGGTTTGAAGTAGCTAACGCAATTCCTTTTGGTGATAATGTAGCGATATCAATAGACCCTCTCACTTTTTTTGTTGCCAATCCGCCTGATCCTCCTCCTGCAAACTTTGGATTTACCGCTGGTGATGTTATAACGGTTACAAACTTGGACGCGCCCACGGGGTTAGATGAAGATTATGAGTGGAATACGTATCACTACTATCATGATCATCTGGATAATGGTGTAGATTTTTGTGAAGCGGGAAGGATACAACACTTTGATTTTAATTATTGGCTTGCAGGGGGTTCATCTTGTGATATTTTTAGTTGTGCAGATGAGATTTATAATAGCGAATATGTACACATGTCTCGGGCCTTTTTCTCTAAGGGGAATTCTCCTCAGGTGATTTATATAAAAGGAGGACAGGCGCTCGTAAGGGGTATTGTAGATGGGCAATATACAATTGTCACAGATGACTTCACTGAATATAGGCGCCATGATGATAATGACATTATAGACCGTGTGTGGGGAAATATTTGGCTAATAGATGATGTGGTTTTCAATGATTCTTATGGAAACGGAGAAGTAATCCACCCTCAGGATGGTGGTACCGATAATGTTCTTGGGTTGATTGCTGGTGGTAGTGTTATAATTGCAAATACAAGGCCCAATGGTGCTAGAGGTGGTCAGTATGGATCACATATTAAAATTAATGCTGCAATATTAGCAATGAATGGTGGTTTTATTTCGCATTACTGGCAGAATACTCTTCAGGGCTATCATGATTGGAATGATGGCCTTGGTTACGGTATAATTGCTGACGGCCGCGGTGGACATAGAAATCACTATAGAGCAGATGATGCATCTGGTGTTTATACTGGGACTGATGATATCAGGGGGACAGTAAATTTGTGGGGCTCTATTGTTCAATTTAAAAGAGGGTATATGAAAAGAAATTACCCTGGTCCTTATAATGTATCTCCAGGTGTTGGTTATGATAAAAATTATCATTATGATTGGAATCTAAAGCTAAAACCGCCACCCTATTTCCCAGACTTACAAAGTACAAATAATACAGTAATCCTGAAAATGGCTTCCTATGGAGAAGCAAATTCACTAAATGAAGAGTAGGTTGTAATTTTGTATCTAGGCTTAGATATCGGTCGGCAGTATGTAAAAATGGTGACTGCTGAAAAAACGAAGGAAGGATATCGGGTGCTTGATGCAGGATCAAGGTTAGTTCCAGACTCTAACAGTGCATTTGATCCAGAGAAAATTGACCGTTCACATTGGGTAATGGCAGTTAGAGAGTTGTTTAAACAACAAGGATTTAATCCCAAGAAAGCAAAGTCAATTGTCACTGGTATAAGTGGCTCTTCAGCGAGTATTAAGCAAATTACAACAATGGAAATGCCGTCTGAAGAGTTAGAATCAGCGATGACATTTGAAGCCAGAAAACATATACCAATGGATGGTACAGATGCTGTTATTGATTACCAAATATTAGGTTCAAACAAGCAAGAGGTTGATAAAATAGATGTTGGTCTTGTGGCCTGTACTAAAGGTGTATTAAATAACCACATGGATCTTCTTAAGGAGTGTGGTCTGAGAGCAGGTGTGGTTGATGTCAATCCAATTGCTATGAGTAATGCCTTTTCTTTTGTTAAGGATATACCAGAGGATGGATTGGTAGTGATGCTGGATATTGGAGCTGTTTCATCTAGTTTAGTGGTGTATGGTATAGGGCAACAGTTTTTCACCAGAGATTTACCTATAGGCGGCCATCATTTTGTAAAAGAGTTATCTGAGAAAAAAGAAATTGGATACATAGAGTCACAGGATATGCTATTTAAAGATGGAGTTGGTGCAATTAAAAATGATGTATCGGATGATTCCGCACAGGACAGAGCTGTTGGTATTGCAGAGAGGATGGTCTATGATAATCTCGTTGAAGATATGAGAAGATCGCTAAGATTCTATGCAAAACAGACAGGGCAAAGCTTTTTCTTGAAGATATTTCTAACGGGTGGTGGAGCCTCGACACCAGGATTAGTGAACTTTATAAATGAAAAATTGAATATTGATTGTGCTGTTTTTGATCCTTTTGAAACTGTGCCAGGAGGAAAAAATCTTTCAATATCAAACCCAAGTCAATATACAACGGCACTGGGATTGGGGATTCGCGGTGGGTTGAGCGATGTCTAAGCAATATATTGTTATAAACCTTAATAAGGCTGAAAGCGCAGAAACACGGATTGAAAGAGTGAAAGAGCGTGGTAGGTGGGTTTTGTTTGCTATTTTATTTTTTTTATTAATTGGTGCAAATACAAGGGTCTGGATGGTTAGCTTAGGTTATGATCGTATTATTAATAAAAAAGAGATTGAGATTAATCGATTAAAAGAAGAAATAAATATGCTTGAATCTGAGGGGAAAAACTTATCAAAATATGATATACTTTCGTTTGCAGATTTAGAACAAGACCGCTTTCTCTGGGCGCAGAATCTGGAGAAAATGGGTTCTGTTACACCTGATGATATTGCAATAACAGGATTGAGGTATAAGAGAGAAAAACTACTTATCTATGGTATTGCTCTTACCTTTGAAGACCGTAAGGACTTTGAAATTATTGACGAATATGTCCACACATTGCGAAACAACAAAGAGTTCTCAAATAATTTCAGTAGAATTAAATATATAGGGCACAATAAGGTTAATATCAGAGGGCAAGATATTATTCGGTTCGAAATAGAAGCTAAATCAAAAAAAAGTAGAAGAAAAACCTTCTCATAAAATTAGTTATGTCAGAAAAAAGAAATATTATTTTATTTAGTGGATTAATCTTATTAACCCTCTCTTACTGGATCAGTTCCTCTTTCTTAATTGGAGAAAAGCCTTTTGATATAAAAGTTCTTGAAGAAGAGCAGCAAGAGCTGAATGAAAATTTAATTAGCGCTCAGATCTTAGCGAGCCAACTAGATAGAGTATTTACGCTATTTCAGGAAAATTTAGCACTTTCAAAAGCAGATTCCTTGGCAGATGATGCCAGCCTTCCTTTTCTGAATAATCTGACCGATATGCTTGAAGATCTTGATATCAAATTATTAGGTATTAAACCTAAGCCTAGGATTGACAAGATCACATATTTTAAGGCTCCATACATTATAACATTGGAATGTACTTTCGAACAATTTGGCAGGTTTCTCTCAGAGATAGAACGATCTCCTAGACTCATTACTATTGATGAGTTTGAAGTGAAAAATGGTATTGAAAGAATTAAAGCAAATACTGAAGAAGAGAAACTCATTTTTCAGGAGTTTGTAGTAAATCTCTCCACTATTACACTTGTAAAATCAAAATCTAAGGTGGTATCATGAGTGAAAGATCGTTGACAATTTGGAATCTCCTTGTTGGATTTACGATTGTATCAATTATAGCTATGAGTTTTAAGCTATTTCCTATGAATAAAAAATATAATAGGTTAAAAGACAGATCTGCTGACTTGCAGTTTGGTACAGATAAAGAATTAGAAAACATTATTTCCTATTTGGAAAGTAGGCTGGAGGATCGTAGTGAATTCCAATTTATTATTGAGAATACTCCTATGTTGCTTACAAATGTTTTGTCTCTTGCTGATGGAGGAGGAAGAAAAGCAAGGAGAAACAGGAATGCCATAAGAGTAGCATTGGTTTATCAAAGAGATGATCATTTTCAGGCACAAATTGATTATCGTGGTAAGGCATTTAC
The DNA here is from genome assembly GCA_964511215.1 of uncultured bacterium. GTDB lineage: Bacteria > Fidelibacterota > Marinisomatia > Marinisomatales > UBA1611 > CAZEER01. The sequence continues at coordinate 20,019 of CAZEER010000022.1, forward strand.
CGTATCAGTTGGAGATACAATACCAAATATTGGAAAAATTGATTTAATCGATGGTAGACAGGTGATCATTAAAACAAATTCAGGCTCAAAAACGTATCCTGCACCAGGCTATGAGCCAACCACATAATAATTCAGGAAATAATCATGAAGGACTATACGAGAATGACATTTTTTAAATTTATCTTTGGCTTTTTAATGGTACTAGTATTGAGTGACCCTATTTTAGCTCAACAAGCAGCAAGTGATCCAGATGATGATAAGACTTTAATTACCGTGCATGCTGAAGATGCTTTTCTACCTAGCATTCTTGCTATTCTTGCGAAAGAGAGCGGATACAATATTGTCACAGATCCAAATGTGAATAAGCAGGATAAGGTATCTATTCATCTGGATGAGGTACCTATTGAGCAAGCAATCAACCTTGTTGTAAGGGCAGTGGGGTTAAGCTATGAAGTTGTTGGTAATTCCTTCCTTGTTGCAGATCCAAAAAAATTAAAAGAGGAAGTGGGTGTTACATCATATGTAATTACTCTAAAGTATGCATCGGCTGAGGATGTGAAAAATTTATTGCAGGACATCTCAGACCAGATTCAGGTAGACATTCCGGGTAATAAACTTTTAGTAAATGCATCACCGAAAAAAATTGCTGAGATTATACAGGTTGTAGAGAGTATTGATGTTCCTGCAATTCAGATCATGCTAGAGACCAGGCTTATTGAGGTTGCAGCAGATAATGAAGATCAGTTAGGTCTAGACTGGTCAAAAATATCTAGCTATTCAACTATTTTAGCAGAAAATGGAGTCCCGTTAGAAGATGGAGGGGGGTCAATAATTCCAGATGACCAGACAATAGCTCAATTACCTGCAACAATGGGTTTTAATCGTTTAAGTAAAATGTCTGAAAAAGACAAAACGGGTATCCTCCCAAAGTATTTTAGTAGACAATTGACTGCATTTGAATTAACTCTCAATATGCTTCTAAGGAATAATAAGGCAGAAGTATTAGCCGATTCTAGGTTAACTACAATAAATGGACGAGAAGCTACAATAAAATTAGTAGATATTGTTCCTTATATTCTAAGCTCTGGAGGAGTTGGTGGTCAGGTCCAAGTGCAAAAAGAAGAAGTAGGAATAAAGCTTAATGTGTTACCAACAGTAAATACTGATGGATATATCACCGTGAAAGTGGAGCCTGAAGTCTCTACTATTTTTGAATTTATTGGCCCAGATGCTAATATACCAAGAGTTAAAAGTAGGACATCATCTACTACTATAAGAGTCAAAGATGGAGAATCAATTATTATAGGAGGTCTGTTAAGTAATGATAAAAAAGAGACGACTTACAGGTTTCCTATTCTTCATAAAATACCTTGGTTAGGTGAAAAATTATTTACATCAAACAGTGTTATAGAGAGAAAAACAGATCTTATTATACAGATTACCCCAAACATCATTGTTGACGCCTACACGGGCATTACAAAATCAAAGGCGGTCAAAGATTATGAAGACTATGTAATATTTAGTACATATTACAATCCTGATAGTAGTAATGCTGCAGATACCTTAAAGGTGAAAGGAGAATAACATGAAACATTTAAAACTTATTGGATTAACTAATTTAATAGTCTACTCACTTTTGACTTTCTCTTGCGATGATAGAGTGCCCACTAGCAGTACTACAGTTGAGACAGGTAGTCTTGAGTTGTCATATGCTTTTGTAGTTGGTGAAACTGCAAATCCAACAATTGTGGGAGAAGTTTTATCAAATCCTCAGACTGCTATAATTGTTATTGCAAAGCTCAAAGATGGAGAGGGTAATGGTGTTAATGAAAAGACTCTTCAGTTTTTAGCTGATATTGAAGGAAGTTTTGACACAAGTGACCCATCTACAAAATATATTCCAAATTTTAAAGAGCTAGGTTTCCCTGATCTTGGAGGTAATGGCTATGCATATGCCAGATTTACTCCTGGACCAAATGTAGAAAAAATAGAAACGACGACCACTTCAGGGGCGATAATTACAGTTAAGTATACTGATGACATTATTGATAATGTGGAATTCTCCGTTTTTGATAGCAAAGATGATATCTGGCCCTATACGATGGATATAACGGCAAATGCTCAAATTGGCTTAGGAGAGAGCAGTCCTTTTGAAGTTTTATTGGAAAATAAATATGGTCAAAACCTATCTGGAGTAAGGCTGAATATAGAATCAGAAAATGGAAGCATAGCATGTGGTGACACATGTTATACTGATGCGACTGGTAGGATAAATACCACTTTTGAGTCCTATGGCTTTAGTGAAAATGTTGGACCTGGGATTGTTACTACTTCATTTTATCACCCAGCTTTGGACGAGAATCTTAGTGTCGAAAAACAAATTGTGATTGGAACCGAGAGCGCAGTGGGATCTTGTGCTTATATTGAGATTCCATCGTCAAATCCTAGTGAGATTGTGGTTAGAGATGGAGGGGGTATAGAGTCTACCGATATTACTGCTGAAGTATATGATAGTAACGGGAATCTTCTCACAACCCCTGTCACTGTGAATTTTACTTTAGAGCCGATTCCTTCTGAAAGTTATTTAGGTTCCCCTGGTTTAACATCTGTTGATGTCGAAACAGTAAATGGTATTGCAACTATTTCATTTAATAGTGGAAATGCACCTGGGCCAGTGAGAATTATAGCAACGACCAATACTTCGGAGACATCAATTTGTGATACATCTGCTCACGATTCTGATCCGAGTGGAATTGTTAGTATTACAGTACCAGTGATTATTGCTTCTGGAGAACCATATTACATTGAGGCAGAATATGACCCAAATAGTACAGAAGCGATTGGTGGTGGATTTTATCAAACAGAATGCGCGGCTATCGTTTATGATAAATGGTATAACCCTGTAGAAGATTCAACTTATGTTTATTGGTCAATTGACCCTATACCACCGGCTACAGATATAGATGCGTTTGTAGAAGGTGTCAGCTTTACCAATAATGAGGGAGTACTTAGTGGGACAGCAACGCCTGGTGTAGCAAGATCAAATATTGTCTATTCTACTGATGCTATCGGAGATATTGGTAGTGTTCGCGCTTTAACTTTTGGTGGTGATATTAATGCTGATAGTATAAGTGGTGATTCCGTTTACTCATACATAAATGAAGATGAAGGCGATGCTACATTATTTTTTCTACCTGGTCAGGTGTCATTATTAGCAGAAGCAACGTATTGGGATTTTAGTTTAAATGGTAATCCCGCTCAGATACAGATTAGTGCACTTGTTATTGATTTCTATGGTAACCCCGTTGTAGATGCGCCTATTGCATTTGGAGGTACAGGTGTAAACGCATGGTATGAACTTGGTTATGAAGCTTATGTAGATGAAGGAGTCCTTGGAGCTGGTGCGGCTGATGGATGTTTTTCTTGGAGGGATTACGGTTTAGATGATGACCCGGAAACGCCTGATATTGGAACAGGTAATAGTCACCATGATTCTTTTGATATCAACGAGGATGGGACATTTGAGATTGGTATTGACAGTGCCGAAGTATCAGAACCGTTTGATGATTTTGGCAAGGATGGAATTGAGGGTACATTTGATGAGGGCGAGGGTAATGGATCTTGGGATGGATATTCAATGATAAACTGTGAACCAGTTGTAAGAACAGATCAAGATGGCTACGCAAGAATTATTGTTGAGTTTGATGAAGCACTTTGTACACTCGCAAATATAGATGACAGTACCAACCCATCAACATGTACTTATGATGATTTCACAGCTTCACTATCAGCAACTTTATTAATACCTGAGATAACAACTAGTGATCCATTGGATATATTATTAGTTAGATCACCAGCAGATTGTCCGTAATTGCTTTTACTAAATTTCTAAGGATGTAATAATGAGCACAAATTTTAATCCACAATTTGCAAAACTAGGTGACATACTTATCAATAATGGTAAAGCCACTGAAAGTGGAATTAATGAGGCGTTAGCACAACAAAAAACAACCAATGAGAAAATTGGGGTAACCCTCATTGAAATGGGTTTTATAGAAGAAGATGATTTTACTACAGCATATAGCCAACAATTAGGATATAGAAAAGCTGATAATTTTGTACTGCTCGAAGCTGACTCAGAGGTTGCAAGCTTGGTTCCCGAAGATTTTGCCAGAGAGAATCGTGTACTAGCTGTAAGTAAAAATGATTCAACAATTGTTGTTGCTATGGAAGATCCTGAAGATGTGGTTGCTATTGATTCTATAAAACGACTAACTAGTCTCAATCCTGATATATTAGTTTCTGGTCCAGATCTACTTGAAAAAGCCTTAGATAAAGTTTATGGAGAAATACAAAAGACAGCAGAGGTTGCAGAGACGATTGATAGTATAACAGTTATCTCAGGTGATGAAGGTTCCCAGGAAGAAGTTGACTTATCACCAGATAAGGCATCTGATGAAGATGCGCCAATTGTAAAACTTGTAAATCTAATTTTTCAAGAATCAATAAAGGAAAGAGCAACAGATATTCATATTGAGCCAATGGAGAAGCAGGTCTATATAAGGATTCGTATTGATGGTGTCCTTCAGACCATTATGACTCCGCCAGTAACGTCTCTTAGTGGACTCGTAACGAGAATTAAGATTCTTTCCAATCTCAATATTGCTGAAAAAAGATTACCTCAGGATGGGCGATTTTCAATTAAATCACCAGGTAAAGATATAGATATTAGGGTATCCATATTACCAACAGTGTACGGCGAAAAGGTTGTAATGAGATTACTAGATAAAACAGGATTTGATTTCAATCTCACATCATTAGGGTTTCCTAAACAAAGTCTTAATGTATTTAAGAAAGTTATTAATCAGCCGTATGGTATGGTTGTTGTTTCAGGGCCAACTGGCTCTGGTAAATCAACCTCTCTCTATGCTGCCCTTAAAGAGATTAAAAGCGAGAGAACTAATATTACTACAGTCGAGGATCCTGTAGAATACCAATTAGATGGTGTGAATCAGGTTCAAGTCTTTGAAGATATTGGACTGACATTTGGCTCGACTCTAAGGTCTATTCTTCGTCAGGACCCTGATATATTATTAATTGGTGAAATTCGTGATGGGGAGACTGCAGATATTGCTGTCAAATTTTCATTAACAGGTCACTTGGTATTCTCAACGGTACATGCTAATGATGCTCCTGGAACTATAACGAGGCTATTAGATATTGGTATTGCACCATTTTTAGTGGGTTCATGTCTTAACCTTGTAATGGCGCAGAGATTAGTAAGAAGAATTTGTTCTAAATGTAAGGAGGAATACACTCCGAATAAGGAAGAGTTGGCACTGGTCGGACTCCAAATAGAAAAGGTAAGTGGACCATTGTATAAAGGTAAGGGTTGTGCAGAATGTCGAAATACCGGTTATAAGGGTAGGTTGGCTATTTTTGAGATGATTCCTATGTCTCGCAAACTTCGTAAGCTTGTTTTTGATAATGCCAATGAAGATGAAATACGTCAGGCAGCACTAGATAATGAAATGACTACGCTTAGAGATGCAGGGCTCGCCCGTGTATTGGATGGTACTACGTCTGTGGAAGAAGTATTACGATCAACTGTTGAAGATTTATAGTGGCTATATTTAACTATCTTACAAAAGATTCTGAAGGGAATAGAAAAGAAGGAGAGATTCGTGCAGATTCCCTAGATAATGCTATACAAAAATTATCTTCTAATGGACAAATGGTTATAAGTCTAAAAGAGGTTGATGATACTTTTGATTTTTTAGGTCCGTTTCTAGATGAGATTCAACTTTCTATCGAAAAAGCAAAAAATAGAATTCCATTATCAAATATTGTTTTTTTCACAAGACAGCTAGCAACTATGTTTTCAGCGGGTTTAACACTTGAACGAGCCATCCAGAGCCTTGGAGCTGAGGAAAAACATCGCAAGTTTAAAAAAGTTTTAACATCAGTTAGTGACAATATTAGAAAAGGGTTGAACCTATCTGAATCACTCGCAAGACATCCTGGAGTTTTTAATACGTTATTTGTTGCGATGGTAAAAGCTGGAGAAGTAAGTGGCAATCTAAATGAAATTTTGGATGAATTATCGTCATATCTTGAAAATTTAGATGATACCCGTAGAAAAGTAAAATCTGCAATGAATTATCCCATATTTATGATTCTGTTTCTTATTGGAATGCTAATGGTTATGCTACTGGTTATTATTCCAAAATTTTCCCAAGTCTACTCACAATTAGGTGCAGGTCTCCCTGTTGCGACAAAGAAGATGATAGATTTTAGTAATTGGTTTGTTCAAAATGTGGGATTTTTATCTTTTCTTATTTTTGTTCTGTTTTCTACAGTTTGGCTGATCTCAAAGACACAGAAAGGTGGGTACTCGCTTGATACGATTATATTAAAAATTCCTGTATTTGGCACCTTAAGCGAACAATCTATATTGAATAAGTTTTGTAAGACATTTGGTATTCTGATTGGTGCTGGTGTTCCTGTATTGGAGACTACAGCACTATTAAGAAAGGTTGTTGATAATAAGGTATATGAAAAAGCAATTGATGATGCCTCAGATCTTATACGAGACGGATATAATATTTCTACGGCATTGCGACGCACGGAGGTATTTCCTTCTATACTGTTACAATTGGCATCAACTGGGGAAGATACTGGAGAGCTAGATGACCTGTTAGATAGAGCTGCAGACTATTATCAGAAGCAAGTAGATGCTCTTGTTGAGCGAATGACGACATTAATTGAACCTTTACTCATTCTTATGGTTGGCGCTGTCATAGCATTGATGGTGGTTCTTACCTATCTCCCAGTATTTCACCTGGGTTCAGCATTGCAATCAGGTTTGTAGTAAAAGTATGCAGCTATTTTTTACAGGTTTAGTAGGAATTTTTGTTGGATTTTGTATGAAACAATTAATTAATTGGTTGTCCATTGATGATTACAGATTGAAACATAATGAATTTTTCATAGAATTGGTTTGTCTTTTTATTTGGCTCTGGGCTATCTCAAATCTTCCTATTCAAGAAGCTGTGGTTTTTTCTTGTATTGCATCAGTATTAACTGCAATAGCATTTGTTGATTTCTATACTATGCAGGTGCCTTTGATATTTATTTTGATTGGAGTATTGACCTTGATAATTGCAAATTTGTTAAAGATTATCTACATAACTTCGGCTCTTTGGGGTATATTTGTTGGCGCGGTAATTCCATTAATTATTATGTCTACACTATGGTTTTTTACTAAAAGACAGGGAATGGGTTTTGGTGATATCCAAATGGGGATTATCCTAGGTGCCTGGTTAGGACCAATGAGAATGGCAATAACACTTTTTAGTGCATCTGTGTTGAGTTTATTGGTTTGGATAGGCGTTTCATTAGTACAAGGTTTTGATAAAGATAGGGCCATGCCAATGGCTCCATTTTTATCTGTTGCAGGAATGGGTGTTTATATTGGTAGTTTCTACTGCCCTGAATTGTTTCATTTATTGATTTTTTAATTAAGAGAAAAACATGAAAAGAATGGTTTTTAAATTATGGAGTATTACGATCTGCAGTATTGTGGTTGCGGGAGCAGGATCCTCTGGTGCAATGCATAGAGGTTTTGAGGTTACCACCATTAACGGGAAAATAAATTTTATAAATCCAGGTTATGATTTGAAGGAGGTTGTTCGTAATGGAAAGACCTACATAAAACCAGATATATCTGGTGCAGGAGCTATTATAGCAGAAGGTCAGCCTTATCTACCTACTATCTCTACCTATTATGCAGTAGAGCCAGGAAAAACCTTTTCTCTGGAAGTTTCTGTGCAACAAACAGAGATTATTAATAATGTTGATATATTACCTTTTGATAGTTGGGGACCAGAGAATAATGGTAATATTTCAAAAGGAGATATTTATTTTTCAGATGCTCTATTTCCACAAAATATAGCTAGTGTATCTGAACCAATAGTTTTTAGGGATCTTACCATGGTTCAGGTATCAATTACACCTTTTCAGTATAACCCTGTAACTAAAAATTTAACTGTTATTCAGGATGTCGAGATTAATTTAATTGAGTCTGAATCCATTGAATTACCATTTATTCCCTCTAAACCTTCTCGTGAATTCGAAAAACTATATGAGTCAATTATTGTGAATTATAGTAGTCTTAACAGGGATAATATAGAATATCAACGACCCGCAATCCTTTATGTTTTGCCAAATAATATTGGTAATCTTTTAGGGACGGTTGAACAATTAATGGAATGGAAAAAAAGAGTAGGGTTTGATGTCCAGTATGTATCTTCTTCGAATATAGTCAATAATCGGAATAACCTTAAAGACTATATTGAAGAAGCATATGAGACATGGGAGAATCCACCTGTCCATGTTACAATAGTTGGCGATGCTGAGGGTAGCTATGATATACCCACATGGAGTGAATCCTATAGTGGATATAATGGAGACGGTGATATGCCCTACACAACTTTAGAAGGTGGTGATGTATATCCTGAAGTATTTATAGGAAGGATTTCTTTTTCTACTAGCTCTCATCTTAATACAATCATAAGTAAAACATTAAACTATGAATCCAATCCATATATGAATGAAAACTGGTTTGAAAGAGCTTGTTTGGTAGGAGATCCAAATACCTCAGGTATATCCTGCGTCATAACGAATGAGCATATTAATGAGATTCTAGATATTGCAGGATTTGAAGAAGTTAATACGATTTATAGTGGTTCTTTTTCTAGTCAGATGGTATCAGGGCTTAATGATGGTGTATCATTTTTCAATTACAGGGGATACTACGGTGTGAGTGGATTTGGGTCGAGTGAAGTCAATAGTACATCTAATGGTTTTATGCTACCTGTCGCGACAGTCATTACGTGTGGGACTGGTTCTTTCTCCGGTGACGCACTTTCAGAATCTTTTATCAGAGCAGGTACACCATCAAACCCAAAGGGAGCAGTTGCTTGTATTGGTACTGCCACATTGGGGACACATACTATGTTTAACAACATAGTTGATATGGGTTTTTATTATGGAGCCTTAATTGAAGGGATTGATACTCCTGGTGCTGCGCTAATGTATGGCAGAATGATGCTCTACAAAAATTATCCATCAAACCCAAATAATTACTGTCATATTTTTTCTCACTGGAACAATCTGATGGGTGAGTCATCCTTACAAATGTGGAGTGCATTCCCTGAGATGACTACCGTTTCACATCCTTATTCTATTTCAGTGGGAACTAACTTTATTGATATTAATGTAAATAAAGATATTGGTCCTGTAGAGGATGCATGGGTTACAATTCTCATGGGTGATGAAATTTTTGAATCAGGTTACACAGACTCTGAGGGTTTTGTTAGATTACCAATTACTTCGAGTCAGGCTGGGGAAGTACTTGTTACAGTTACAAAAAAGAATCATTATCCCTATCAGAACTCTTTTGAGATCTATGACCCAGGCGTTTCAATTAACCTCGCTGAGTCAGGATATACCATTGATGATGATGGAACTGGAGGGTCTAATGGTAATAGTGATATGACAGCTAACGGGGGTGAAACCTTAGAAATATTTGTAACTGCAAAAAATTATGGATCTGAAGATGCATTAAATGTTAATGGTTACATTAGCTCGGGAAGTAGCCATGTCACAATAGATGAAACGGAGAATATGATCGAATTTGGTGACCTAGCTTCTAATGAAACTATTGCTGGTAGTACACCATTTATCATTACTCTAGCTGAAGGACTTGCAGAAGGCGTGGAACTTGATCTTTTAGTAACTTTTTCTGATGAGTCTGGAAATACATTTAATGGAGTTTTGGATATTATTGTATCGGGTAATTCTCTAAGAGCAATATCTGTGGATATCCTTGGCTCGGCAAATGATATCCTAAGTCAGGGTGAATCTTCGTTTGTTAAAATTGAATTACAAAATATTGGATCTACAAATGCTTTTTCTGTAGCAGGAAATATTACTTGCGCCTCCCCATTCGTTGAAATTTTAGATAATGCTGGTTCTTGGACATCAGTTATGGCAGGGGGCAGTGCTTTTAATGGTACGGATTATTTTGAGATTAGTACACTTGAAGAGACTATTCCTGGAGCTGTTGCTCATTTAATTGTTAATGTAGAAACAGATTTAGGATATATTTCAAATTCTATCGTTCCAATCCAAATAGGTGAACCAACTGTCAATGACCCAGTTGGGCCTGATGCGCATGGCTATTATATTTATGATAATGAAGATATTGATTATGTTTTAGCTCCAACCTACAACTGGGTTGAAATAGATGATAGAGAAGGAGGCCCAGGGACCCACTTAAATACTCTTACTGATAATGGGAACAATCAGGATGATGTTGAGACAGTAAATCTTCCATTTACTTTTAAATTTTATGGTCAGGATTATGAACAAATTAGTATCTGTTCAAATGGTTGGATTGCAATGGGTGACTCGGATTTAGAATCATTCCGTAATTATGAGTTACCTGGTGTCGGAGGACCATCAGCGATGATTGCAGTATTCTGGGATGACCTTAAATTATCAAATGGTGGGCGTGTTTATACTTGGTATGATCAGACAGAAAAAAAATTCTATGTCGAATGGTCTGGTGTTCGCACATATCAGAATAATTCATTGGAAACTTTTCAGGCGATTCTTTATGATCCAGGCTATTATATAACACCGACTGGGGATGGGGAGATTCTTTTACAGTATAAAGAATTTAATAATACATCCTATGGATCTTATAGTTGGGACCAAATTCATGGAAATTATTGCACTGTTGGCCTAGAAGACCACACTATGACTCAGGGGCTTCAATATACATTTAACGATACCTATCACCCTGCGGCAATGGAATTAGGAGATGAAAAAGCAATTTTGATTACAACTCGTGGTAGTGATATTCGACTCGAAGGTGATTTGAATTATGATGAAGTTATTGATATTTATGATTTGATGTTGCTCGTTGATTTCAACCTTGGATATGAAGGCCAGGTGAATGCATATTTTGGTGATATTAATGGTGATGGTATGGTTAATGTAATGGATCTTATATCTCTTATTCAGATTATAATGGGCTATTCGGAATAAGAGTTGTTAACTATTCTGTAAGATTGAATGACAATAATGCCCTTGATTTTATTGGGTACTCTAGCTTTTTTGTTATGTGTTGCCGGTATTTTAGAATATCAGTCCAATCTACGTTCGTTGAATCTTATTCCTATTAGAATTCATGTTAATGGAACTCGTGGAAAGTCTAGTGTAACTCGGCTCATTGCCGCGGGACTTAGAGAGGGTGGGCTAAAAACATTTGCAAAAACTACAGGCACAGCTCCTAGAGTAATTGACGCTGAAGGGAAAGATCGTATTATACACAGGCTACGGTTACCTTCCATTGGGGAACAAGTGCGTTTGTTAAGTTACTTTGCTTCTCAAAAACCAGATGCTGTTGTTATTGAGTGTATGGCTGTGCAGCCTCAATACCAATGGATAGCTGAGCACCAGATGATCAAATCCCATATAGGTGTCATTACTAATGTTAGGCCTGATCATTTGGAAGAAATGGGGCCTACAGAAGATGATGTAGCATATTCATTAAGTAATACCATTCCTACAAATGGTGTTTTTATAACTGGTGAAGACCAAAAGCCAGAAATCTTAAAATATATATCCAAAAAAAATGGTTCTGAATTTATTCATGCAGATGAAAATACTGTTTCCAATGGTGAGTTAGACAAATTTACCTACATGGAGCACCCAGCCAATGTTGCTGTTGCGCTAGATGTTTGTAAAACAGTAGGCATTAATCGTGATATAGCACTCAAAGGCATGCACAAAGTACAGCCTGATTTAGGTGCACTAATTGCGTGGGATCTTAATTTTAATCAAAAAAGAATACAATTTATTAATGGGATGGCAGCGAATGATCCTGTATCTACTTTGCAAATATGGAAATTTGTTATTGATCGTTATCCTGCTGAAGGAGGAACATGTGTGTTCTTTAATTCGAGAGAGGACAGACCGTCAAGAACTCGTCAAATGATAGCGCTAACCCTTGAAGAAATAAAACCAGATTATTTTTATATTAGAGGTGATAAAGTTAAGAACAATATTAATCGATTTATTCATCATTCACCAAGAACAACTATAGTTATTATAAAATTGGATGATTCATTAGATGGTATTATGGAGAAATTTGATTCATTACCAGGTGACACATTAGTTTATGCAATAGGTAATCAGGTAGGCGCTGGACAAGAGATATTAGAAAAATTAGCACAATATAAACGTAATGGCAGAGATTAGTATAGGGCTAGGTATTTTTATAAGTTTAATACTTTCTGAGAGCTTAGGTGTTACAGCTGGTGGAATTATTGTTCCTGGTTATATAGCTCTCTATCTTCATCAGCCTTTTCAGGTTATTATTACTTTTTTGGTTGCTATTATTGTATGGGCTATTATTCAGGGAATGAGTAAGGTAATGTTTTTGTACGGTAAGCGTCGAATTGTTCTTGCATTAATACTTGGATTTTTCTTTGGCTATATTTCAAGAAATTATCTTTATATACCCTATGACGCTGGTTCAATAGCTGTGATTGGGAATATTATTCCAGGGTTGATTGCAAATTGGATGGACCGTCAAGGTATTATCAGGACACTTTCGGTTATAATTTTAACTGCTGTGATGGTTAAGCTGGCAGTTATAATACTTTTTGGTGGAGCTATTTTTGAACAATTATAAAAAACAGCCTTTCATTCCTGCGATTCAAAAAACATCAACGCTAATTGGACTATCTTTAATCGCGCTTACATGTTTTTGTATATCTATTAATATGAAAACAATTGATAAGTCACCATCGTATTCTCAAAAAATAAAAGCCGCACAATTAATGAAAAGATCAATGCAGTTATTAAAAGAATTGAGAATGGAAAAAGGAGTGTTTGTTGATATTGAGAATGATCCCAATGAAACTGGATTGGTGGGGAGTCCATATAGTTTAATCACAACAGATGAAGGTGACCTGGACTCTAAACTTACAACTCTTGACCCTAATTTTGCTGCTGCAATGGTTGGCCTAATGAAAAAATTAAATCTTCACAATCATGATACGGTTGCAGTTCTGATGACTGGATCTATGCCAGGAGCAAATATTGCAGTATTGACGGCTTGTAAGGCAAT
>CAZEER010000023.1:0-10378 GCA_964511215.1 uncultured bacterium
TGTGGCTCAGGAAGAGTTGCTAGAGCATCTAAACTTCACCAAACATATGATTTTTGGCAGATGCATTCATTACCAAGAGAAACAAGGAATTACATTCCTTATTTTCTTTCTGCAGCAATAATAGCAAGAACGCCTGAAGCATATGGTTTTAAAATTCCCAAAAACATTGAACCTTTTCAATTTGAAACAATAAGTTTGGAAAAAAGTTCGGATATAGCCGTACTAGCACGAGTGGCGGGTATTAAACCAAATATTTTGAGAGAGTATAATCCAGAATTAAGACAATCTGCTACACCAGCTGAAGGTGGTTACGAATTAAAACTTCCTAAAGGAGTAAAAGATCGCTTTCTTGTGGCTTGGCAAGTAATCCCTGAAGAAGAAAGATTTGCTCCTCAATTTGTGGTCCATCGTGTACGATATGGAGAGAGTCTTTGGACTATTTCCAAAAAATATAACGTTTCGATTCACGATTTAGCAGCAGTTAATAAAATTCGTAATAGAAATAAAGTAAGGGTTGGACAGAAACTTAATGTACCTTTGAAGGGTAGTAAAGCATGGAGTAATAATGGAAATGGTGGTCCCAAAGGTTATTCAAAGAGAGTATATAAAGTAAAACGAGGTGATACTCTTGGACAAATAGCAGAAAATTTTGGTACAAGGGCTAGTAAAATTAGGAGATGGAATAACATGAAATATGGATCTCATTTAATTCACCCCGGTCAAAAACTAGTTATTTGGGTGAAGTAGAAATAATTTTATTTAATGAAGTTTTTCTAGGAGTATAATAATGACAAAACAAGAGATTGTAGACATTGTTTCCGATGCAACTGGTCTTACGAAGGTTGAGACAGAAACGGTGATGAATGGTATCATGGGAACCATTATTGAGTCTCTTTCAAATAATGAAAGAGTTGAATTACGTGGTTTTGGAACTTTTGGAATAAAACATCGAATGCCTAAGAAAGCAAGAAATCCAGGAACAGGTGAACCAGTTTATCTCCCGGAAAGGTTTGTTCCAACGTTTAAACCTAGTAAACTTATGCGTTCCAAAGTGAATGATTTAATTAATAAATAAGCAGGTAATTGATGCCAAGCGGGAAAAAAAGAAAAAAGAAAAAGATGAATACTCATAAACGTAAAAAGCGTTTACGTGCAAATCGACATAAGAAAAAAAATAAATAAATATTATGTATATTCGGGTCTGAAGACCTTTATCAAGTCCTCCTAAGTCAATTAATTGATTTATGCCAGAGTATCAAAATTGTTTTTCAGTATCTAGTTTAAATACGAAAATTAGATATCTTATTGAGGGTGACCTTACAGATATTTGGGTGCAGGGTGAAATTTCAAATTTTCATCATCATCCTGGTTCGGGGCATATGTATTTCACTATTAAAGATAGTAAGAGTGAATTACGTTGTGCGATGTTTAAAGGAAGAAATTCGCTTTTGCAGTTTAAGCCAACTGACGGCATGAATATTAGGTTATTTGGGACTGTTACGGTTTATGAGGAACGAGGCCAGATACAATTAGTAGCATCTAAAATAGAATTAGATGGTGAGGGAGGCTTATACAAAACTTTTGAAAAGCTAAAAAAAACTTTAGCTAATGAAGGTTTATTTGATTCAAAGTATAAAAAATCTTTACCTCTTTATCCAAAAAAGGTTGGAATTATTACGTCTGCTTCAGGAGCAGCTTTTCAAGATATCCTAAATGTATTATCCAGAAGGGCTCCACATGTAGATATTTTAATACAATCTGTTAAGGTTCAAGGCATTGGAGCTGTAGAACAAATAGTTGATGCTATTACTTTATTTAATTTACATGGTAATGTTGATATTCTAATATTGGGACGAGGTGGTGGATCTATTGAAGATTTATGGGCCTTTAATGATGAAAATGTAGCGCGATCTATTTTTAAATCTTCAATACCGATTATTTCAGCTATAGGGCATGAAACGGATTTTACAATAGCAGATTTTGTATCTGATTTGCGTGCTCCTACTCCATCATCGGCAGCTGAATTAGCTACTTCTTCAATGGATAGTCTTTTGATTAAATTATCTGAAATTGAAAATCGATTGATAAGTTGTCTTAGAAATAAAATTGAGCGTTTATGGATGACTAAAGACCAACTTGATAAACGGATTGTAAATCAAAAACCAAAGAAAAAAATACTTAGGCAATTTGAACAACTAAAATTAATTAATAAGCGTTTATTAAATTGTGTTAATCAAAAAAATACAGACTATGTGAATCATTTGGAGTCTATTTCAAAACAAATAATAAGTCTTGGACCTAGGCAGGTCTTAAAAAGAGGTTATGCAATCCCTCTTGATAAATCAGGAGAGATTATACGTTATGCTAAACAAGTATCAATTGGTGATTTCTTTTCTTTAATGACAGCCAAAGGTATAATTGGCGCGAAAAAAACTTCAGATATCTTAGATGATTAGTTAGTTAAATTTGAATTATGTCTAAAAATAAAAAAGAGAATAATTTTGAATTATCTATCAAAAACTTAGAGATAATAGTAACTAAAATGGAATCCGGGGAGACTACTCTAGAGGAAAGTTTGAATTTATTTGAAGAAGGAATGCAATTAATAAAATCGTGTGAGAATGAATTAAAAGCTGCAGAACAAAGAGTCGAAAGTTTAATGAAAAAATCGAAGAATGGACCAAATTCAATGGAAACTGAATAATGTATCCAAAAAACTTTGGTATTTGGGGAAATACTGATAAAGAGTCCTTCTGGGTAATTTTACCAAAAATTCTTGACTGGGCTGATAAAAACAAATTAACGGTATTCTTAACGAAACGCATATTAAATCATCCAAATGCAAAACCGGTAAGTAGAGATCGAATTAAATCAAAGCAAGATTTTAAAGCTATTGATTTTATGTTAGCTCTTGGAGGTGATGGTACATTCCTCTCATTAGCTAGAGCTATAGGAAATAAAAATACTCCGATATTGGGTATTCATCTAGGTGACCTAGGTTTTCTTGCCAAAGTAACAATGAAAGATCTTTTTTTTAGACTTAGTCAAGTCGCTAAAGGGAATTATATCATTGAAAAAAGAATTCTTATTAAATCACATATAGAAAAAAAGGGTAAAATAATTGATCATATAGGACTTAATGATTTTGTATTTACCAATGGTCAACCGCATAGGATGCTAAGTGCTTCGGTGAGTGTTGATGGCCATTTTGTGGGTAATTATAATGCTGATGGATTAATTATTGCTACACCAACCGGTTCGACTGCATATTCATTATCTGCGGGTGGCCCAATTGTTGCTCCTCAGGTAGATTCAATTATAGTGACACCCACTGCAGCACACACACTTACTTCTCGTCCACTTGTAATATCTTCTCAGTCTCAAATTGTTATTAGTTTTTCATCGACAAATAGTTCAATCTTTTTTGTAGTGGATGGGCAGATAAATGAAACTTTAAAACCATCTTATCAAGTAAAAATAAAGAAAGCTGATTATAAAATTAATTTAATTGATTTTGATGATAAAGATTATTTTGAAACACTAAGAACTAAAATGGGTTGGGGTAAGAGGGGGAGCCAATAAGATTTATAAAAAACTTTTATAACCCCGAAACTGCATATGTGCACCATCAATGAATAGAGGTCTATGAGCGTAATTGTTTTTTATAGATTCCTGTTTTTGACCACGTAATAATACACATTCCCAATTTTTTCTATTTACATAAGTGCTTGTAGGTATAAATCTTAAGGTCAAACCTATTCTCCAATGTTCTGAAATATTTGGATTTGAGCCATGTATAATAAAAGGGTTATGTATAGAGATATCTCCAGGGTTGAGCTCTATGTCAACTGCAGCTAAATCATTAATTTTGTCAGGGTGAATAGCTAGATCAAGTACATATTTATTAGTATCTAGTTTTATCATTTCTGACGGTTTTAGAAGTGTTTTGTTTTGTGTTCCCGGAATAACACGCATGCATGCATTTCCCCTTTTGGAAATTGAGCCAGCCAGCCACACTGAAACTACTTTCATTGGTTCAAGTGGCCAGTATGATCCATCTTGATGCCATCCTACAGGCTGTCCACTAAAAGGTTTTTTAGCGATATAGTGTGCCCCGAATAGAGCGATGTTAGGTCCAATAATTTCAGCAACAATATCTAATAATAATTTTTGTTCGATAACATGGTGAATGAAAGGGTCATGGATTAATAAATGATGGTGAAATGCTTCAGGCCTAATCTCAGGGTGCTTATTTTTTAACCACATTACGTGATTTTCAACTTCTTTTGCCATCTCGGGTTCTATGACATTTCGCACAATTACATATCCGTTTTTATCATATGATTTTTTCAGATTATTTAGATTTAACATAGTGGTCGTTGGATCATAAATTGGTGATGGCAGAGCAGACGTCCATAACAATCGATATGTTTCTATGCTTTTCTAGTATTATACCATCTAAATTGGTGTCATTTCCTTGTGGGCATATAGCCTTGGTTTTATTAGACATAGTTGAGTTAATTATTTGGGTTTCAATTTCTGTGAGTCTAAATACAGTAGGAATAACAATCAATATTTTATCAACTCAATTTTAGAATAAAAAGCTTAAATGTGAATTAATTTAGTAGCGGGTTTAAGAAAACAACAGTTATTATTGAATAAAAATTATCTATTTTTAATCAAATTTGATAAAACGTATTTTGCTATGTTTGGATTTTCTTTTAGTCTTCTAACGGAGTACTCAAACCAATCAGGTCCAAAGGGAACATAGATTCTAACCTTATAGCCTTTTTCAATGAGTGTCTCTAACCTGCCATTCATAGGAACGCCAAACAATACTTGGAACTCAAATAAGTGCTTAGAAATTTTTTCAGATTTAATCCAATCGAGCAATCTATCAATTAAATCTTGATCATGTGTTGCATAACCGGCAAAAGCGCCTTTTACAGCCATGGTTTTAGCCATTAATAAATAATTATTCTTTATATCTTCTCTATCTTGGAACGCGATTAAGTTTGATTCTTTATATATCCCTTTGCATATCCGTGAATTAAAATGATTATTCGCCATTTTTTCTATGTCATCAAGGCTTCGAAAGAGATATGCTTGTATAGCAACTCCTACATTCTTTGTGATTAATCTACAATTATTAAAAATCTCGAATGTTTGATTAGTGTACTGGGAACTTTCCATGTCTATACGTAAAAAATTCCCATATTTTTTTGCATTTTGCGCAATAGTACTCATATTTAGAATTGCTTCATTTTGAGAGATCATTAGTCCAACATGAGTTGGTTTCACAGATAAAGTACAGTCTAATAAGTTATCATTTATATGGTGATATAATTTGCAATACTGTCTTGTGATTTTTTCAGCTGTCTCTTTTGATTTTACATGTTCCCCAAGTATATCGAGAGTTGCCGAGAACCCTTTTTGGTTCAATAGTTTCACCTGTGCGATAGCTGTATCTATGGTCTCACCGGCAACATATGGTTTTGCAAATGGTTTGGAGAACCATTTAGGGAGATATGGGAGGATGTTAGTGATCAATGTATTCATAAAATAATATATAAAAAGTTAGATTAAAGAGAGATTCACAACCAATTGGTTTATAATAACTATGAAAATAAAAGAACATTTATATTTATGAAGTTTAATTTGGTCTCGAAAATATCACTGAGTAAATTTGCTGTCTGTTTAGTTTCCATTTAATATAATAATATGTATAGAGATTTCGGTACCATTCTGTTTGCAACTGTTCTTGCTATTATCTTAGTAGCCGTCCCATTATTAATTTCGTGGTTAGTCGCACCATCAAATAAAACAAGAGAAAAACTACAAACTTATGAATGTGGGGAAGTAGTTGATGGTTCGGCTTGGTTGCAGTTTAATATACGTTTCTATGTTATTGCATTAATCTTTCTTATTTTTGATGTTGAAGTTGTTTTTCTTTTTCCATGGGCGGTTGTATTTAAAGAATTAGGTCTTCTTGCATTAATTGAGATGGGAATTTTTCTTTTAATTTTAGTGGTTGGCCTGGCTTATGTATGGGTAAAAGCTGATTTAGATTGGGTTAAACGTCGGGTCAAATATGCCACGGGTCGATATCAAAAAATTGCAATCAAGCAGGAACAATAAATGGGTCTATTCACAAATAAATTCCAAGATAATATCATTGTTGAAAAACTTGATAATTTACTTAGCTGGGGACGTTCTACCAGTCCATGGTTTTTTCAATTTGGTACAGCATGTTGCGCAATTGAGATGATGGCCGCAGCGGCTAGCCGGCATGATTTGAAAAGAATAGGTATGATTCCAAGATCATCTCCCAGACAGGCGGATGTTATGATTGTTGCTGGAACGGTTACTATGAAGATGGCAATCCGAGTAAAAAAACTGTATGAGCAGATGGCTGATCCTAAATATGTAGTGGCTATGGGTTCCTGTGCAACCAGCGGGGGCCCTTATTGGCAACATGGATACCATGTGCTAAAGGGAGTCGATCTTGTGATCCCGGTTGATGTTTATGTTCCTGGATGCCCTCCAAGGCCTGAATCCTTAATAGAAGGGTTGTTGAAATTACAGGAGCAGATTCTTGAGGAGCGTCCTTTGACTAGGAAAATGGCATGACTGAAAATCAACAAAAACTAATAGATGAATTAGTAAACAAAGGTTTAGATGGTGATATGGACGCGGTCAATGCTCATCAAGATAGGATGGTTCGAGCAAAAGCAAAATCCATGATAATGAAAATCCAAAAAGGGATTTTAAAACGGCCACCTTTAAAAAAAATATCCCCTGGAGAAGATCCTAATGGCGATATTGTTCAAAATCAAGAAAAGAAAGAGAATGAACAAGAAAGTACCTCTGCAAAAGTTGTAAGAAAATTATTAGAAAAATTTCCAAATGAAATTGAAAATGAAGAATTTGATACCCATATTCAATTAAAGCCTGATAAGTGGTTTGAAATTGCAACTTGGTTGAAATCTGAGCCAGAACTTTTCTTTGATTCTTTACAATGCCAAATGGGAATTGATGTCCAAGATGACATCCTCGAATCCAGATATAATTTGCACTCTATGAAGCATAATCACTATGTTGAATTGAGAATAGCTGTTCCTAGGTCAAATGCGAAAATCCCATCTGTTGAGAAGGTTTGGAGAGTAGCTGATTGGTTTGAAAGAGAAACTTATGATATGTTAGGTATAGAATATATTGGTCATAGTGATCTTAGAAGAATATTATTACCTGATGACTGGGAGGGTTGGCCACTTAGAAAAGATTACCAGGAGCAAGAGACTTATCATGGAATTATTGTCCCAAAAATGAAGGAAGGATGGGAGTAGTTCACGGCGAAGAAATGGTCCTCAATATTGGACCACAGCACCCTGCAACTCATGGTGTCTTACGTTTACAGGTTAGAACAGATGGCGAGGTAGTCTCTAAAATCACCCCTTATATGGGTTATTTACATAGATGTTTTGAAAAGCATTGTGAAAATGTTACTTATGAGCAGGTTATTCCATTTACCGATCGTTGTGATTATTTGGCATCAATGTCAATGAATTTTGGATATGTGGTTGCGATGGAAAGGCTTATGGATATTAAGGTAAATGAGAGGGTTGAATATATAAGAATTATAATGGCCGAGTTACAACGAATCGCAAGCCATCTTTTATGTACAGGAGTTTTTGGATTAGACTTAGGAGCTTTTACTCCATTTTTATGGGCACTCAGGGACCGAGAGAGAATACTGGATTTATTCGAATTAACTTGTGGTGCTCGATTGCTTTATAATTATATGTGGGTTGGGGGTTTAAGCCATGACCTCCCGGTTGGTTTTGTAGAGTCAACATTTAAATTTCTTGATTATTTTGAACCAAAGATTGATGAATTAGAAAACATTTTAGCCCATAATAAAATATTGGTTGAGCGGTCTGCTGATATTGGTGTTATGCCAAAAGATATCGCTATAAGCTATGGTGTAACAGGTCCAAATTTGAGAGCCTCTGGAGTTAAGTGGGATTTGCGAAAAGATGACCCATATTCGATTTACGATAGGTTTGAATTCGATGTTCCCATTGGTCAAGGATTAAAAGGAACGGTGGGTGACTGTTGGGACAGGTTCTACGTAAGGATACTCGAAATAAGAGAGAGCGTAAAAATTGTTCGGCAAGCACTTGCCAGTATACCGAAAGATGGAGATGTACATCAATCTCTTCCAAAAAAAATACGTCCACCTAAAGGGTCTGTCTATGCTAGAACTGAAACTCCCAGAGGTGACTTAGGATATTATATTGAGAGTGATGGATCACCAATACCTTATAGATTAAAGATGCGATCTCCTGCCTTTACAGCGCTATCGGTTTTGGATGAGATTGGTGGTGGGTGGCTACTTTCTGATGTGCTAGCAATACTGGGAAGCCTTGATATTGTCCTTGGAGAGATCGATCGATGACAGTAGACTATATTTTTGAAGGGTTAAATCAGATGTTTTCAGGTTTTACTGGTAATGAAATTTTCCTAATCATTGCAATTTTATTACCTTGTGTTGGTTGTTTCATTTTTATAGCCCTATATGGACTTGTTGCAATTTATGCTGAATTAAAAGTATCATCTTTTATTCATGATAAAACTGGTCCTATGGGTCAGGGTGTTGGACTTCATGCTGGAAAGTGGGGTCTACTACAACCTATAGCAGATGCGATTAAACTTATATTAAAAGAAGATATTATTCCTTCTAGTGCTGATAGGCCTTTATATATTCTTGCGCCATTCATTATTTTTATTGGTGCATTTGTCAGCTTTGTAGCAATTCCTTTCGGAGAAAAAGTTATAGTGGCTGATATGAATATTGGAATTTTTTATATTCTTGGTATAGGTAGCCTGGCTGTAATTGCAATAATTTTAGCAGGATGGTCATCCAATAATAAATGGGCACTATATGGTGGCATGAGGTCTGCTGCCCAGATTGTGAGTTATGAAATTCCAGCCGGAATATCGTTGGTTGTTGTGATTATGTTAACAAGTTCTCTAAGTATGCAAGAGATTATTGGTTATCAGAGTGGTGGCATGTTTGGCTGGATTCTATTTGATAATCCATTTATGCCAATAGCATTTGTGATATATTTTATTAGTGCACTAGCTGAAACAAATAGAACACCTTTTGACTTACCTGAATCAGAATCAGAGTTAGTTGCAGGTTTTGTTACAGAATATTCGGGTATGCGTTATGCCTTCTTTTTCCTTAGCGAATATGCAAATATGTTTGTCGTAAGTGCGGTAGCAGTTACTGCATTTCTTGGCGGGTGGCAGAGCCCTTTTCCGAATTTTCTAAATACTCCTGGTTGGAGCGTGTTTTGGATGATGAGCAAAATTTCTTTGCTTATATTTGTAATGATTTGGATACGTTTTACGGTTCCAAGGTTGCGAGTAGACCAGCTAATGCATTTGTGTTGGAAAGTATTTATCCCAATAGGACTTTTTAATGTCTTTGGGGTTGCAATCTGGATAATATTGAGAGGATAAAGGGGTATGGTTAAATATTTTACTGATATTTTTACGGCAACTACAACGATTCTAGGTGGAATGGTACTCACATTTAAACATCTCATACGCGCCAAAAAGGATATTGTCACTTTACAGTATCCTGAAGAAAGATGGCCAAGACCAGAGCGTGATATTGGGTTTGAATATAGCAGCTATAATTCTATCCGTTCTCGTTTACATGTAGATATGGATGACTGTATTGGATGTTTAAAATGTGAAAGAGCTTGCCCTGTGGACTGTATAAAAATTGAAACAGAAAAAGCTCCTAATAGAGGGGAAGACATCAAGGATATCAAGCATGTTGGTATTACATCAAATGGTACAAAAAAAGCGATGGTTGTTACAAGATTTGATATTGATATGTCAGAATGTTGCTACTGTAATCTATGCACATATCCTTGCCCTGAAGAATGTATTTTTATGACTGGAGGACCAAATGAAAGTAAACACTCTATAGATTATGAATTTTCTGAACCGGATCGCACTGATTTAATATATCATTTTGCTAAACCAGGTTCAAAAAATGGAATGACTAAGATGCTAAATCAAAAAGGTAAAGAGGAATAGAATAAATAATGGCTGACCTAATTTTTTGGTTTATAGCGGCATTTACTATTCTTTCGGCCGCTTTGGTTGTTTTAAATAATCAATTACTTTATTCGGCTATTGCTTTATTATTCACCCTATTTGGTGTAGCAGGTTTATATATCTTTCTTTGGGCAGATTTTGTAGCAGGAATACAACTCTTAGTTTATATAGGAGGTATTAATGTTTTAATTATATTCGGAATTATGCTTACAAATAAAATATCTTCAGTTAGGCTCTCGCA
>CAZEER010000023.1:10478-32508 GCA_964511215.1 uncultured bacterium
AATTGATGGATAATCTCAATAATTATCTTTTTATTGCAGCAATTCTTTTTTCACTGGGGATGTTTGGAGTTATTACAAGAAGAAATGGTATCGCTGTGCTTATGGGTGTCGAATTAATTCTGAATGCTGCAAATATTAATTTTGTTGCCTTCTCCAGATTTGGTGGAATGAATTTAGACGGCCATATTTTTGCACTTTTTGTAATTGTCTTAGCAGCAGCTGAGGCGGCTGTTGCTTTAGCTATTGTAATAAATATTTATAATAATTTGCACTCTATCAATGTTGATGATGCTTCTTCTATGAGCGAATAATGGAAAATTTTGTTATCAATTATTCTCTCTTTATTCTTTTTCTCCCTCTTGTAGCCTTTGTTATAATGATATTTTTTGGCAAAAGATTGCCTAGGGAGGGAGACTGGTTATCTATAGGAGCAATTTTTACTACTCTTATATTGGCTTCTATTATGTTTATCTCAATGTTGCTTGAAAATAATCCATACTTTAAGTATGAAGCATCAATCACATGGATTGATATGGGAGCCTTTAACATTCAGCTGGGTTTTCTTATTGATAATATTACCATCATTATGCTTCTTGTCGTTGCACTTATCTCAACATGTACCCATATTTTTTCTACCCAATATCTTAAAGGTGACATACGATATTCTCGTTATTTTGCTTATCTGGGTCTATTCACTTTTTCTATGAATGGCATAGTGCTGGCAAACAATTTAATATCAATGTACATGTTTTGGGAGTTGGTTGGTGTTAGCTCATATCTCTTAATTGGTCATTGGTTTGAAAAGGATTCTGCTGCAAATGCTAGTAAAAAAGCATTTCTAACAAATAGAGTTGGAGATATTGGATTTTTTATTGGAATAATGCTTTTATATAATGCAGTAGGCTCTTTTGCGTTTGGTGATATTTTTAATGGTGTTGCTTCTGAAATGATTACGGGTACCACCTTGACCTTGGCAGGTCTGGGGTTGTTTATGGGTGCTATGGGAAAATCATCGCAGTTTCCCCTTCATATCTGGTTGCCTGATGCAATGGAAGGCCCAACTCCGGTTTCTGCGCTTATGCACGCCGCAACTATGGTAGCTGCTGGTGTATATTTATCGGTTAGAATTTTTCCTATACTAACCCCTGAGGCACTCTTAGTTGTAGCATATATTGGAGGTTTCACTGCCTTTTTTGCAGCAACTATTGCAATTACCCAAACAGATATAAAAAAAGTTTTGGCCTATTCAACAGTTAGTCAGCTTGGTTATATGATTTTAGCTATTGGTACAGGGGTTTATACCGCGGCATTTTTTCATCTATTGACCCATGCAATGTTTAAAGCAAATCTATTTTATGGATCAGGATCTGTAATCCATGCGATGCATCATGCATTACATGAAAAACATGACCATACAACTGATCCGCAGGATATGCGAAATATGGGTGGATTTAGGAGTAAAATGCCAATTACTCATATGTCCATGCTTCTTAGTACAATGGCTATCGCTGGTGTACCTCTCTTCTCTGGATTTCTATCCAAAGATGCAATCTTGGCTGGTACTTTATCATTCGCACAGCATCATCCTCAGCATATGCTTCTTCCAATATTTGGATTTGGTGCGGCTATGATTACTGCTTTTTATATGTTTAGAATGATGTTTATGACTTTTTATGGTAAATCAAAGATGCCTGAATTAATTGATGATATTCATGAATCTCCCAAGGAAATGGTCGGTCCGATTGCACTACTTGGTACACTTAGTCTATTCGTTTGGTATACACTACCTTATTTTAATCCAATGTCAAGCCATGGCTGGTTTACAGATTTAGTGGTACCACGAGATGCGGTAGTACCAGGAAATATGACAGCTCAGTATATCGAAGATGGTGCTCATCACGCTCATCATTTAGCAATGTATTTTTCGATTGCTGTGGCTTCAATTGGGATTTTATTATCATGGGTTTTCTATATAAAGAAAGGCTTATCTACTGAAGCCTGGGCATCTCGAATGGGGTTTTTATATAACTGGAGTTTGAACAAATATTATTTTGATGAAAATTATAATAAATATATTTACCAGCCTGCCTTGAGGTTGGCAAATAAAATTTCGTGGATAGATTGGGAATTATACGATAAATATTTTATTAATGGTTTCGCCTATTTGACAACATGGACAAGTCGTATTGTGGGAAAATTTGATTATGATGGTATAGATCAAACTCTTGTTGATGGGACTGGTCGTATTGCAAATTTATTTGGTCGTTTATTTAAAACTGTTCAGACTGGAAAACTTCAGAACTATGTGCTGTACCTTACAGCAGGTATAATCATTATCATGGTAATCCAATCATTTTAACACAAATGTGTGAGTAGAGGAAAAGATGGAAAACAATATTCTTAGTTGGCTAATCTGGCTGCCTATCATTGGGATGGCTGCCATTGCATTTATCCCGCGGGATAAAGAAGGTTTAATAAAAAATATTTCCGCATTAACTACAGGAATTCAGTTTATAATGACACTGGTTCTGTGGAATAATTTTGATTCCGAAACTGGCTCAGTGCAGTTTCAAGAGAAATATGAATGGATCCCTTCTTTTAATATAGAATATTTTCTTGGAGTAGATGGCCTCAGCTTGCCTATGGTGATATTGACCGGGTTATTATTTTTTATAGGTGTCTTTGTCAGTTGGAATACGAAAAAAGCAGTAAAGGGATATTTTGCACTTTTTCTCCTTTTAGACACGGGTGTTATGGGTGTATTTCTTTCATTAGATTTTTTCCTTTTTTATATTTTCTGGGAAGTAATGCTATTACCCATGTATTTCCTAATAGGCATGTGGGGTGGTCCTCAAAGAGAGTATGCTGCAATTAAATTTTTTCTTTATACTTTGTTTGGATCCATTCTCATGTTGATTGGCATCTTAGGTCTATACTTTGCTTGTGGAAAAACTTTTAATATACTAGAGCTTACAAGTGTAGCACCGGAAAATTTGAATGGTCTTTTATGGTGGGGTATGAGTGCTATAAAAGTTATATGGGTTTTACTTTTTATTGGATTTGCTATTAAAGTACCTGTTTTTCCATTTCACACATGGCTTCCACTTGCACATGTTGAAGCTCCTACAGCTATATCTGTATTACTTGCTGGTATTTTATTAAAACTAGGTGTCTATGGAATTATCAGAGTGAATTATGGTCTAATGCCAGATGGTGTTTATTGGTTTTCATATGCATTGGCATTGTTAGGCCTCATTAATGTGATTTGGGGAGGGTTTTGTGCTCTTGCACAGAAAGATTTGAAAAAACTTGTTGCCTATTCTAGTGTAAATCATATGGGCTATTCTTTGATTGGTATGGCGGCAGTGGTTGCTGCTGGTGAGGCTCATGGGCTAAACATGAAAGCTGCCCAGGCAGGTTTGGGCGGTGCAGTCTTTCAAATGTTCAACCATGGAACAATTTCTGCTATGTTATTTATTTTAGTGGGTGTTATCTATGAACGAGCACATCATCGTGAGATTGAGGGTTTTGGTGGACTTGCGAGTCAGATGCCTATTTATACTGGTATTACTGCGGTTGCTTTTTTTGCTGGCTTGGGCCTTCCGGGTCTTTCTGGATTTATAAGTGAAGCGATGTGCTTTATTGGTGCATTTCCTGTCTATAAGGGGATTGTAATTGCTTCTACAATTGGGATTCTGCTTAATGCCGCTTATTTTCTATGGGCTTTTCAAAGAATTTTCTTTGGAAAGCTAAATGAAAAATATTCTGACCTACCTGATATTAACCATCTTGAATTGCTTACGGTGATACCGCTCCTTTTAATAACTCTTTTCTTTGGTATCTACCCAGCACCTTATATTAATGCAATATCAAGCACCATGGATGTTATTATTAATCACGTGATCTCAATGGCTACTTTCGTAAGCATGTAACAATCGACAATGAATAATCTCCAGAGCTTAACATATTATTATCCTGAAATAATTTTAACAGTTGTTATTATTACTTCTATTATTTATGATTTATTGATTGATAAAAATCAATCTGGGAGAGTTGGTTGGGTATTAGTTTTTGGGCTTATCCTAGTAGCAATTTCACTGCACCTACAGGATGGGTTTCGTATCACAACTTTATTTACAGATGCAGTTGTGATAGATCCTTTTGCAATATTTTTTAAAATCCTTATTATATTAGCAACTATCCTAGTCTCTATAGTAAGCCTGCATTCTGGTGAGCTTTCTCTTTACAGAAAAGGTGAATATTTTGCTCTACTTGGCATAGTTACGTTTGGTCTTTTCTTAATGGTGTCATCCATAGATTTAATTATGGTCTATATATCTATAGAAATTGTATCTATAATGTCTTTTGTATTGGCGGGATATCTTAAGCAAGAAGAGCGATCTAATGAGGCAGCTCTGAAATATGTGGTCTATGGTGCCTTTTCTTCAGGTATAATGCTATTTGGCTTGAGTTACGTATATGGTTTAACAGGTAGCACTAATTTTTTTCAAATTTATCAATCAATTTCCTCTTTAAGCAGTAATCAAACAGAAACTGCAGTTTTGGTGGCATTGCTGATGATCCTTGCAGGATTTGGTTATAAAATATCAGCTGTTCCTTTTCATTTTTGGACACCAGATGTTTATGAAGGATCACCAACAACCATTACAGCATATTTATCCGTTGCGCCAAAGGCGGGTGCCTTTGCTTTAATGATTAGATTTTTTAATCAGGTTTTTGCAGATGGTGGCGCTATGGGTGGTTTAGATGCCTCATCATTTACTGAATTTCCATGGGCGAGCATTCTTAGTTTAATGGCGGTTGTTACAATGACATTGGGTAATGTGGTAGCCATACAGCAAGACAGTATTAAGCGTATGCTAGCCTATTCTAGTATTGCACATGCTGGTTATATGTTACTTGCTATGCCAGTAATGTCAGGGGATGGTATTTATGCAATAATGATGTACCTTTTTATGTATCTTTTTATGAACCTGGGAGCATTTTTTGTTGTTATAACAATAAAAAACCAGACCGGTGGAGAATCTTTTGATGATTATAAAGGTCTAGGGTGGGAAATGCCTCTTGTGGGTGTTGTCATGACTATATTTATGGTCTCTCTTACGGGTTTACCGCCAACTGCAGGTTTTATTGGTAAATTTTATATTTTTGCAGCATTAATTAAAGGTGGAAATACTTTCTACTGGTTGGTGATAATTGGAGGCATTAACAGTGTTGTTTCATTGTATTATTACCTAAGAGTTGTGAAAGTAATGTATTTTGAGGGTGAAAAAAAAGAATCTATTCTTTATCCTCCAAGAGTGTTAAGTGCTATGTTGATTATTACAGCTGTCCCGACAATTTTTCTGGGATTATATTGGTCACCCGTTGCGGATTGGATTAAGAACTCACTAGTATTTTTTATCCAAACTATTTAAATAACTTATATAAAAATCAATGAGAAATATTGTCATTAAAAAAGGGCATAATATTAAAATGTTGGGCATTCCTCCAACCGATATTATTTCACATTCCAAACCTGAAAGTGTTGCTTTGACTCCTTCTAAATTCAGAGGAGTAAAGCCTAAGTTATTAGTTAAAGAAGGAGACAGAGTAAAAATTGGAGATGCCATATTTTTTGATAAAAAAAAACAAGATGTAAAATGGGGGTCTCCTGCAAATGGTACTATTAAGTCTATTCAATTTGGCAATAGAAGAACGATTGAAAAAGTAGAAATAACGGTAGAAGGAGAAGATTCAAAAACATTTCAGGCATTTTCAAAAAATGATATCCTGACTTTGGATCGTGAAATAATATTAAATCACATATTAGATTCAAACTTATTTCCTATAATCAGGCAACGTCCATTTAATAAAACTGCAGATCCAACAACTTTACCTAGGGATATATTTATTTCAGGCTATAACTCTGCACCACTTTCAGTGGATCTATCCAGAGTTATTTCCAATGATAAAGAAACTTTCCAAAGAGGTCTTACTGTTTTGAGTAGGCTAACGGAAGGGTCATTATTTTTAACATTAGAAACACCAATCCAATTTGATGATACAATGGTGCAAGTTATTTCAGGGCCTCATCCTGCTGGCAATGTGGGAATACAAGTACATCATACAAAGTCGCTTAAGCCAGGTGATATAATCTGGTCTGTAAATGCACAGCATGTAATCACCCTTGGTAAATTGTTTCAAACTGGACAATATGATCCCAGAATTCTCGTAACAGTGGGTGGATCTGGTGCGAGCAACCCGCAGCTAATAGAAACGACTATGGGCGCAAGTGTAAAATCACTTGTAGCCAACCAATCGTTAGAAAAACCTACAAGGTTGATCTCTGGTGATGTTTTAACTGGAGATGTCGTAGGCCAAAATGATTTTTTAGGTTTCTATGATTCTACTTTAAGTATCATTAATGACCAAGTTAATAGATCGTTTTTGGGTATGCTGTCCCTAGGTAGTAGTGATACAAAATACAGTCTCACAAATACATTTTTATCTTTATCACGTTCTTCATTTAATTTTACCACATCACAAAATGGTGAAAAAAGAGCTATGGTCCCAATTAATGCTTGGGAAAATGTTTTACCAATGGATATCTATCCAAATCCACTTTACCGTGCTATTTTAGCTCAGGATATTGAAGAAATGGAGCAATTAGGTATTTGGGAGTGTGATGATGAAGATTTTGCTCTTTGTTCTTTTGCATGTCCTAGTAAAATAGATGTAGGTCAAGTAATTAGACAAGGTCTAGATCTAATGGAATTAGAAGGATAGTTATGAGGTGGCTTAGAAATTTACTTGATAAAGTTTCACCCCAATTTGAAAAAGGTGGAAAGCTAGAAAAACTTGGACCTGTTTTTGAAGCAACGGATACAATTCTTTTCAGTACAGATGAAAGAACTGAATCAGGCCCGCATATAAGAGATAGTGTTGATATAAAACGTATAATGATACTTGTTGTGATAGCATTAATTCCTTGTTATATATTTGGTGCTATTAATGTTGGATATCAAAAAGCTCTAACATTTGGTGGCCAGACAACGTGGATGGATAACTTATTGGTAGGTACTATTGCAATTCTTCCAATTATTGTAGTTACGTTTATATCAGGTGCTTTTTGGGAATTATTATTTGGAATAGTAAGAAAACATCCCATATCGGAAGGATTCCTTGTGACATGTGCATTAATTCCGCTTACATTGCCACCATCCATTCCACTCTGGCAGGTTGCTGTTGCGACCTCATTTGGTATTGTTATTGGTAAGGAAATATTTGGCGGTGTGGGTATGAATATTTTCAACCCAGCACTTACGGCTAGGGCATTTCTTTATTTTACATATCCAGCTTTTATATCAGGTGATAAGGTATGGGTACTAGCACCAGATGGTTATTCGGGCCCAACAGCACTAAGTATACCTGCTGGTCAGACTAATGCTGATGCTGTTGATTTACTTGATAAGGCAAGTTCTAATCTTGTTTTTGATTTTTCCTGGATGAATATGTTTTTGGGTTGGATTCCAGGTTCAATTGGTGAGACGAATAAATTATTAATTCTTATAGGAGCACTCTTCCTAGTTATTATAGGTGTAACAAGTTGGAGAGTAATGATTGGATCATTCTTAGGATTGATTGGAATGGCTTATTTAACTAATCTCCTAGCTCCTTATTCAACTAATTCAATGTTAACTATTCCTCCTCACTACCATTTAGTTATGGGTAGTTTTTTATTTGGTACTGTTTTTATGGCAACCGAGCCAGTTACAGGATGTCACACAGATAGAGGAAGATGGGTTTTTGGCATTTTAGTAGGATCTTTAACAGTAATTATACGTAACATCAACCCTGCATATCCTGAAGGAATTATGCTTGCAATTCTACTTATGAATGCATTCGCACCTTTGATTGATTATTTTGTTGTTCGAGGTAATATTAAAAAAAGATTAATCCGTTATGCACAGTAATACGTATACAATTATTTTTATGTCGACCATAACGATCTTATTAGGATCGTTTTTATCAGTTGCGGCAGGAACGCTAGAAGATATTCAAGATTTAAATGTAGAGAATGATAGTAAAAAAAATATTCTATCTTGTCTGGGGTATAAACAGGATCCAAATAAACCATGGACATCAGATGATATAAAAAAAATATTTGATAATAATATTGAGGCCTACGTTTTAGATGTAAATGGTAATAGGACTGATAAAGACCCAGCATCTATTGATCCTGAAACTGATAACCAAAATTATCCGATATATGTTGATCAAAAAGGTGATCTTATTCATGGGTATGCGATTCCAATATCTGGAAAAGGTTTGTGGTCAACACTTTATGGTTATTTTGCCATTGAACCAGATGGGATGACTGCTAAAGGCATAACGTTCTATGCGCACAAAGAAACCCCTGGCCTAGGTGGTGAAGTGGATAAGTCATGGTTTCAAAATAATTTTACTGGTAAAAGATTTATTGATGATGATGGCGATTTAGTTGGTGTTAAAGTTAAAAAAGGAAAGGCTGATCCAGCGAGTATGTATGAAGTTGATGGTATTTCGGGTGCTACAATAACAAGTAAAGGACTAGAAACTTTTTTGCTTAATGATCTAAAAAAGTATGAAAATTTTTTTAAAAAAATTAGGGAAGGTTAAAATAAATGGCTGTTTTTGATAAAAAATCAAAAGAAGCGCTAGTTGATCCTTTAATGAAAAGTAATCCCATAAGCTTACAAGTTTTAGGTATCTGTTCTGCACTTGCTGTAACTGTACAGTTAAACACCGCTGTTGTTATGACTTTAGCAGTAGTCTCAGTTTTATCCGTTTCTAATACAGTTATCTCTCTTTTAAGAACAATGATTCCTGGTAAAGTAAGAATTATTGTCCAACTTTCAATCATTGCAAGTCTCGTAATATTAACCGATCAAATTTTGCAAGCTTATATGTATGATGTTAGTAAGCAACTATCTGTTTTTGTCGCTTTGATTATTACAAATTGCATAGTTATGGGTAGAGCAGAAGCATATGCTATGCAAAATACACCAGGTAAATCGTTTCTAGATGGATTAGGTAATGGTCTTGGGTATGGTGGAATATTAATCTCAGTAGCTTTTTTTAGAGAATTGTTAGGTAGTGGCTCCATATATGGTATTCAGATTGTCCCTGATTCTTTATATGCTGCTGGCTACCAAAATATGGGATTAATGGTCTTATCTCCGGGTGCATTTATCATTCTAGGTCTTATTGTTTGGGTGCATCGTATTGCTAGTGGTGTAGAAGAGGAATAGATTTTTGGAACACTATATAAGCATATTAACAAAAGCTATCTTTATTGAGAATATTCTACTTGCTTATTTTTTAGGTATGTGCTCATTCCTGGCAATATCAAAAAAAGTAGATACATCTATTGGACTTGGTTTTGCTGTAATCTTTGTATTAACAATTACAGCTCCTGCGAACTGGGCAATTCATAACTTTTTACTAAGAGATGGCGCTCTTTCTTGGCTAAACCCTGATTACGGTTTAACTGGTAGCAATACAATTAATCTTAGTTTTTTAAATAGTATTATTTTTATTGCGGTTATTGCTGCGATGGTCCAACTCGTTGAGATGACACTGGACCGATTTGCTCCTACTCTTTATATCAGTCTAGGAATCTTTCTACCTTTAATTGCTGTTAATTGTGCAATACTTGGTGGCTCAATGTTTTTAGTAGAAAGAGAATATACTTTTATAGAGTCTACTGTCTACGGTTTTGGATCTGGAATTGGCTTCTTTCTGGCGATTACATCTATGGCCGCGATAAGACACAGGATTAGATATTCAAATGTTCCTATGCAATTGAGAGGTGTTGGTATAACAATGCTGTTAACTGGCCTTGTTTCTATGGCATTCATGGCATTTTCAGGGATTGATTTATAATGGAACAAATTTTTCTTAGCGTAGGAGTATTTACTGGAATTGTTTTACTTTTGGTTCTTCTTTTGAATTTTGCTGAAAGCCAGTTACTTCCAAAGGGAGACGTGATTATTAATATTAATGGAGAAGATGATAAAAATATCACCACTCGTCCAGGTGGAACACTACTTACTGCTCTTGCTGGACAATCTGTTTTCTTACCATCAGCATGTGGCGGAGGTGGAACCTGTGCCATGTGTGAATGTCAAGTCCTTGAAGGTGGGGGAGATATTCTCCCAACAGAAAAAGGTCATATTAATAGAAGTAAAGCAAAAGATAAATGGAGACTCGCTTGTCAGGTAAAAATTAAAGAAAATATGAAGATTCGGGTTCCTGATGAAATATTCAGTATCCAGAAATGGGAGTGTATTGTTGCGTCAAATAATAATGTGGCAACCTTTATCAAAGAGCTTATTCTAAATTTACCTGAGGGTGAAAATCTCAATTTTCAAGCAGGTGGATATATACAGATTGATATCCCTGAATATAAAAATCTTCACTTTAATGGATTTGATGTTGAGAAGGAGTACCACCCTGATTGGGATCAATATAAAATTTGGGATCTAGTTGCTAATAATGACGAGCCTGTATTTAGGGCCTATTCTATGGCTAACCATCCTGCAGAAGGCAACCGTGTCATGCTTAATGTTAGAATAGCAACACCTCCTCCTCCATTATGGGATGAAGCACCACCAGGCCTAGCATCTTCTTATATTTTTAATTTAAAACCTGGAGATAAGGTAACAGTGTCAGGCCCATATGGTGAATTTTTCATAAAAGATACTGATAGAGAGATGGTATATATTGGTGGCGGTGCAGGTATGGCACCAATGAGATCTCACCTTTTTCATTTATTTCATACTCTCAAAACAGGAAGGGAGGTATCTTTTTGGTATGGTGCCAGATCGGTTAGAGAGATGTTCTATGATGATCAGTTCAAACAAATTGAGAATCAATTTCCAAATTTTACTTATAATGTAGCATTATCTGAACCTATGGAAGAAGATCATTGGGAAGGGCACACCGGATTTATTCATCAGGTTTTACATGATGAATATTTAATAGACCATGAGGATCCTACAGAACTTGAATATTATATGTGTGGACCACCCCCAATGATAAATGCCTGCGATAACATGCTTGACAGCCTAGGAGTTGAGAGGGAAATGATAGCATATGATAGTTTTGGTTAGATTCCAAAAAATAATTACTGAACAAAAAACCCGACTTTTGTTGGGTTTTTTGTTATTAATTCTTGGTTGTGATAATAGTAAAACACTACTTGTGGTCCAAGGTAAAACCATGGGAACTAATTATTCTGTAAGAATTGTGGGTGATGCAGGGCAGTTGAACTACACTACAATCAAAAATGTTATTGATTCAGTTTTAGTTAAGATTAATAGACAGATGTCTACTTGGGATCCTGGTAGTGAAATTTCAAAATTTAATCGATGGGAATCTTTAGAATCTTTCAAAGTTTCAAAACCTTTTTTTGAAGTTGTTGAAAATGCACTTAGAATCTCTAATCAAACCAATGGTATGTTTGATATTACTGTTTATGATTTAATGTCATTATGGGGCTTTGGCCCAAATCCTATGATGGGTTTTCCTGATAAGAATAGTATTGAATCTGTATTGTCATACACTGGGTTTCAAAATATTAAATGTGATCAAGATAGACTTATCAAGAAAAATCATAAAACAAAATTGGACTTAAACTCTATTGCAAAGGGATATGGAGTTGATAATGTATATCGTACTCTTAAAAGTCTTGGTTATAATAATATTTTTGTAGAAATAGGAGGAGAAATCAGATTGTCTGGAACCAATGAAAAGAATAAAACTTGGTCGATAGGATTAGAAAATCCTCCATCTGAAGTATCAAGTGAACAAAAGCCATTTTTTGGAATTATGAAAAACAATGAATGTTCCATAGCAACATCTGCAAACTATCGAAATATTGTCGATGCTGATGGTATGGTCTTGGGTCATACTATCAATCCCAAAACAGGCTATCCTATTCAGACAGATGTGTTATCAGTTACTGTAATTTCTGAAACATGTATAATTGCAGATGGATGGGCAACAGCCTTAATGGCAATGGACTATGAAAAGGGTTCTAAGATTGTGGATGATAATCCAGACATAAAAGCAGTTTGGGTACTTTCTAATGAAAATGAAAAAAGAATGATTGCATTATCTGATGGCGTGATAATACAAAATGCTATTTATAATATTAAAGGATTATAGAATCTGTTTTAGTATTATCACATTTCTGTGGGTTATTACCACATATTGTACAAACACCGTTAGAGCTCAATCCTCCACAAGAACCAGAGAGTGGTTTTCTATTGAATATTACTCCAATTGACATACCTGCTATAGCAATTGTCAGAATGATAATCCCGATTATGATTTCCATATAAAAAATTAGCTCTAAATTGTCTAAACAATCATTTATTTATATATTCATTGGTGTTTCCATTTGAATATGGAAAGAGATTAATTTTGAGGATACAAATACAGTGAGAAAAAATGAAGAATCATAAAATATTATCATTTTTATTAATTTTAGCTCCAATGTTTATATTTGCTGCTGGAGAAGGTTCGCCATATTTGGATGGTAAAGGGCTGCCGCTTCAATGGGTTGTACCATTTGTTGGTATCTTGCTATCAATTGCTATTTTCCCACTTGTAGCAGAACATTTCTGGCACCATAATTTCGGAAAAATTTCTCTTTTTTGGGCTTTACTGTTAATTATACCACTGTTGTTATTTCACGGAATAGACACTACGATCTATGAAGTACTTCATGTCGCCCTACTAGAATACGTGCCTTTTATCATTTTATTGCTAGCTCTTTTTACTATATCAGGCGGAGTACAATTAAAAGGCTCATTAGTGGGGACTCCAATATTAAACACAGTAATCATTTTTATAGGCACAGCTCTGGCAAGTTGGATGGGTACAACTGGAGCCGCAATGTTATTAATTCGTCCGCTACTTCGGGCTAACCAACACCGGCAAAATAAAGTACACATTATAGTATTTTTTATTTTTCTTGTTGCAAATATAGGAGGATCCTTGACTCCGCTTGGAGACCCGCCTCTTTTCTTGGGATTCTTGAGAGGTGTCAGTTTCTTTTGGACTACATCTGCAATGTTTCTGCCTATGCTTTTTATGGTGGTGTCATTATTGCTGATATTTTTTGGTTTGGATACTTACTTTTACAGGAAAGAGCCACCTTATGAAGCCAATGATTCAGAAAATGAAAAGCTAAATATAGAAGGATCTTTTAATCTTTTGTTATTAGCAGGAGTAGTTGGAGGAGTTTTAATATCAGGTTTCTGGAAATCTGGTGTCGAAATTCCAATTTATCATTTTGTTATGAAATTAGAAAATATTGTACGTGATGTTTTACTACTATCACTTACCTATGTAAGCTGGACAATGACTCCTAAAACCATACGAGAAGCAAATGAATACACTTGGTTCCCAATTGAGGAAGTGGGCAAATTATTTGCAGGAATCTTTATAACAATTATTCCAGCAATTGCAATATTAAGAGCTGGTCTTGAGGGTAATTTAGATTGGGTAATAAAATTAGTTACAGAAAACGAAAATCCTAATTTTATGTATTTTTGGATGACTGGAATTCTCTCAAGTTTTTTAGATAATGCACCAACGTATATAGTTTTTTTTGAAACAGCAGGTGGGAATCCTGTAGAATTAATGGGCTCAAAGTATAAGACATTATTAGCAATATCAATGGGTGCTGTTTTTATGGGAGCGAATTCATATATCGGGAATGCACCAAATTTCATGGTTAAGTCGATTGCTGAATCATCTAATATTAAAATGCCAAGCTTTTTTGGCTACATTCTAAAATGGTCACTCCCGATTTTATTTCCATTATTTGCCATAGCAAGTTGGATTTTCTTTTAATGAGGATAACAAAAGTAACAACCAAAACTGGTGACTCTGGAGAAACTGGGTTAGGAAATGGAGAACGCGTATCTAAGAATAGTCCCCGTGTTCATGCTATGGGAGCAGTCGATAAGTTAAACTCCATTATTGGCTGGACTCGAATTGCATCAATTGATAAAATTGATAAATATTTGGAAAAAATCCAACAAGATTTATTTAATATTGGTGGCGAACTAGCTATACCAGATGTTGATATTAATTTATTAGATGAATCTCGCTTAAAATGGTTAGAAGAAAAAACAGAATCAATTAATGGCACATTACCTCCGCTGAATGAATTCATACTTCCGGGAGGTACTGAGTTTTCATCAAGGCTACATATCGCTAGAACAGAATGTAGAGACACTGAAAGAAGTTTGGTTGCTTTGAGTGAGCAAGAATATGTATCTGATTTACACAAAAAATACTTAAATCGTTTATCAGACTTTTTTTTTGTAATGGCAAGAGTAGAGAAGATAGAAAAAGGTGACAATGAAATACCCTGGGAGTACAAATAAATTGAATTATAATAATAAACCCATCCCATGGGATGAAGTCCATATGGTTATACAAAATGCGAATAAGATTATGCTTACAACCCATGAAAATCCAGATGGGGACGGTTTAGGAGCAGAATGTGGTATTTTCTATCATTTAAAAGAAGTTAGTAAGGATGTCCGCATCATTAATTATTCAGAATTACCTCCAGAGTATCAATATTTAAATGATGATGATATTTTTGAATCATATAATAGATCTTCACATGAGATTTGGATGAAGGATGTTGACCTTGTTATCATCTTTGATGTAGGAGATTATGTACGCGTAAGGACAATTAAAGATATTATTGAAAAATATAATTTAAAAACTATGAATATTGATCATCATCCTCACCCTGATGAAAATCCATTCACCTATAATTTAGTTGACCTTAATGCTGCTGCTACGGGATGTATGGTTTATGATTATTTATTGGAAGCTAGAGAAAAACCAATTACTAGAAAGAGTCTCGAAGGAATATATACAGCTGTCATGACTGATACTGGATGTTTTCGTTATAGTAATACAGATAAAAAATGTCATGAGATTGCCATTGATGCTTTAAAAAATGATATAAAAACTCATTCTATTTATCAGGTCGTCTATGAAAATAGTACAAAATCTAGAATAAAACTTATGGGTGAATTTCTTTCTAAATTAAAATATGAATTAGATGGAGTCTTTGCTTGGTCTGTAATATCACAAGAGATGATGGAAAAAATAAATGCAGAAAAATCAGATGTTGAAGGGTTTTCAGACATGGTACGCACTATCCGTGGTGTTGAAGTTGCACTTATGATTTTTGAACAAGATGCGTCAAGTTGTAGAATTAATTTTCGTTCTAAAGGAAAGTACAGTGTGAATGATATTGCGAAAAAAATGGGAGGCGGCGGCCATGCCTTTGCAGCGGGTGCATTAGTAGAAGGTAAACTTGAAGATGTAAAGGACTTAATAATTAATAAAAGTATACTTTCTATAAAAAAAAAAATGAATGGCAGTGACAAATGAAAATTGTAATAGCAAAAGATGCAGGATACTGTTTTGGAGTGAGAGATGCTGTTAATAAAGCCTATGATGCT
Organism: uncultured bacterium; assembly: GCA_964511215.1. Classification (GTDB taxonomy): domain Bacteria; phylum Fidelibacterota; class Marinisomatia; order Marinisomatales; family UBA1611; genus CAZEER01. The sequence continues at coordinate 26,027 of CAZEER010000023.1, forward strand.
GCTAAAGAAAATGGTGAAGTATATATGTTAGGCACAATTGTTCATAATGAAAGAGTGATAGATAACCTTGATAAAGCAGGTGCAAAGGTTGTGCAATCAATTGATGATGTACCAGATGGAAAAACTTTGCTGTTTCGCGCCCATGGCACATCACCCGAATTATGGGAAAAAGTTTCAAAAAGGAATATCAATTTTGTGGATGGTACTTGCCCTCTTGTAACAGAAATACATGAAGAAATAAAACAATTAGATGCTGAAGGTAGAAAAACTATAATTATAGGTGACCATGGGCATGATGAAGTAGTTGCAATTGCAGCACAGGTTGATAAACCAATAATTTTATCAAATTTAGAAGAAGCAAAACAATTAAGAAATATTAAAATTTTAGGTGTAGTAAGTATATCTACACAAATGATTGAGAATGTCCAGGAGATTATCAATGTATTAATGGAAAAAGTTTTTGATCTACGATTTATCAATACGATTTGTTTTCCAACAAGACGTAACCACCAACAGATTAAAGAATTAGCTAATATATGTGATGTGATGATTGTTATTGGTTCATATACCAGTGCAAATTCAAAGAGACTTACACAGCTAGCCCTAGAAAGGAATAAAAATTCATTCCAAGTCAACACTGCTAATGAAATTAAACAATCAATGTTTAAAGATTGTGAAACTATTGGAATTTCAGCTGGTGCATCAACCCCAGATGAAATTATAAATGAAGTAGTTGAGAAAATAAAAGAAGTTGGTCATGTAATAGAAAAGGAAACAATCTATGAGTAAAGGTACATTTGAAGTTAAAGTTGGTTTTGCAGAGATGCTCAAAGGTGGTGTTATTATGGATGTCACAAATGCTACTCAAGCTAAAATCGCTGAAGAAGCAGGTGCATGTGCAGTTATGGCGCTGGAAAGGATTCCCGCGGATATTAGAGAAGATGGTGGCATTGCTAGGATGAGTGATCCTGAGATGATCAAGGGAATACAGGATACAGTATCAATACCAGTTATGGCAAAATGCCGGATTGGACATTTTGCAGAGGCACAAGTTTTGGAAACATTGGATGTTGATTTTATTGATGAGAGTGAAGTGTTAACTCCAGCCGATGAAAAAAACCATATATGGAAACATGATTTTAAAGTCCCATTTGTCTGTGGTTGCAGAAATCTAGGAGAGGCACTGCGTAGAATTTCAGAAGGAGCTGCTATGATAAGAACAAAAGGTGAGGCTGGAAGTGGTAATATTGTTGAGGCAGTACGTCATATGAGAACAGTTATGAATGAAATAAAACGGGTAACTAGGTTAAGCCAAGAAGAAATTGTAGCTGAAGCAAAAGAAATAGGCGCACCAGTATCTCTGCTTCAAGAGGTTGCAAAAATTGGTAAACTACCGGTACCAAATTTTGCGGCAGGTGGAATCGCAACTCCAGCAGATGCATCATTAATGATGCAACTAGGCGCAGAGACAGTTTTTGTAGGCTCAGGTATTTTTAAAAGTGACGATCCAGCAAAAAGAGCACAAGCTGTGGTTGAAGCTACTACTCACTATAATGATGCTGGAATGGTGGCACAAGCAAGTACTGGGTTGAAAAAGGCTATGAAGGGGCTTGATATGTCTGAAATTCCTCAAGAAGAAAGATTACAAGAAAGAGGGTGGTGATTAAAGTAGGTGTTTTAGAATTGCAAGGAAATTTTTCCTTGCATCATGAAATTTTTAAAAAAATTGGACTTGAGTCATTTCCAATCAAGTCGAAATTAGATTTAGAAAGAGTTGATGGATTAGTTATTCCGGGAGGGGAGTCTACTACTATATCTTTATTAATGAATACATTCAAAATGTATGAGCCTATAATAGAATTTGGAGAAACCAATCCTATTATGGGTACGTGTGCAGGTGTAATACTTATGGCAAAAAGAGTGAAAGATAAAAGGGTAAAATCACTTGATTTATTGAATATTGAAGTAGAAAGAAATGCCTATGGTAGGCAGATTGAATCATCAAGTGAGATAGTAAAATATCATTTTGGTCTTGAAAAAACATTGAGTCTACCTACAACATTTATTCGCGCTCCTAAAATCAAAAATATAGGGGATGATATTTCCGTTTTCGGAGAGTTTCAAGGTTCCCCAGTTGCAGTTATTTCTGGTCATCACTTAGGACTAACCTTTCACCCCGAAATAGATAATGTAGAAACTTTCCATAAAATTCTTTTTGATAAGAATAGTCAATTTTATTTCAAAAAACTAAAGGCAGTAAATGCAGCTTAAATACTTACCAAATATTAATGAGCCTAAAGATATACGTAATTTTTCTAGTCAAGAATTAGACGAACTATGTAATGAGCTCAGAGAATATATAATTGAAACGATAACTGAAATAGGTGGACATTTAGCTCCAACGTTAGGAGTAATAGAATTAACTGTTGCACTACATTATGTTTACAATACTCCAAATGATAAATTAATATGGGATGTCGGTCACCAAGGCTACGCACATAAATTACTTACAGGGAGGTTTAAAGAATTTGCGACAATAAGAAAATATCGGGGATTAAGTGGCTTTTTAAAACGTTCAGAAAGCGTATTTGATGTTATTGGTGCTGGACATGCATCTACTTCAATATCTAGTGCTTTAGGGGTTGCGGAGGCTCGGACACATAAAAATGAAGATTACAGAGTTGCCGCAATTATTGGTGATGGTTCTATGACTGGCGGGCTTGCTTTCGAAGGAATCAATAATGCGGGGCACTTAGGAAAGCAATTTTTAGTTATTCTTAATGATAATGAAATGTCAATCAGTCCAAATGTTGGTGCTATCTCTACATATTTTACTCGATTGATTTCAAATCCACTATATAATAGAGTTAGAAATGAATTTTGGGATTTAACGGGTAAATTGCCTATAGCTCGTAGCAAAACTAGAACAATTATTAAAAAAGTAGAAGAGAGTTTAAAAAGCCTTATTGTCCCTGGAATATTATTTGATGAATTAGGGTTTCGTTATTTTGGCCCTGTTGATGGACATGATTTAAATGAAGTGGTTCATACTTTAGATAATATTAAGGATATTCAAAATCCTGTTTTATTACACGTCTTGACTAAAAAAGGCAAGGGTATGGTATCTCTTGATATGAAAAATAGAGAATATCATGATGATGCTGTAAAATTTCATGCAGTTAAACCTAATGGTAAACAAAAAGTACCTGAAAAAACAGAAAAAAGTGGCAAAAATAGTTTTTCAATACCAAGTTTTCAGGATGTATTTGGTAAACTGGTTTGTGAGGTTGCCAGTGATAGGCATGATACAGTGTGTATTACTGCTGCTATGCGAGAAGGAACAGGGCTTGTGCCGTATTCAAAAAAATTCCCATTGCGATATTATGATGTAGGCATTGCAGAAGGTCATGGCGTTACATTTTCATCAGGTTTAGCCACACAAGGTATCAGACCAATAGTAGCAATATACTCCTCTTTTCTTCAGCGTGCATATGATCACTTAATTCATGATTGCGCAATACAACATCTACCAGTTATTTTTTGTATGGATCGTGCTGGCATTGCAGGTGAAGATGGGCCAACACATCATGGTGCTTTGGATATAGCATATCTTCGATGTGTACAGGATATGATTGTAACTGCACCAAAAAATGGTAATGAATTTAGACATCTGCTTTATACAGCATTAAATATTAATGATAAGCCATTTTCAATACGTTATCCAAAGGCAGAGTCCATAGAATTTGATGAAGCTGGTCAAATGGAATTATTACCCATAGGTTCTTGGGAAATATGCAAACAAGGTTCAGACGTCGCTATTCTTGCTGTTGGGCCGATGGTTTATACTGCTCTTGAAGTAGCTAAAAAGCTTGAAAAAGAGAGTATTGCAGTGGAAGTAATTAATTGTAGGTTTATAAAACCAATGGATACAGCCTGTCTTGAAAATATACGATCAAAATTTTCAAATATTATCACCCTTGAAGAAGGGATTATAAACGGTGGATTTGGCGATGGTGTTGCGGCCTGGTTTTTGGAAAATGGCTATTTAGGAAAGTTAAAGCGTTTAGGTCTACCTGATAAGTTTATTCAACATGGTCCCCGAGATAGAATTTTAACTGAATTAGGATTAGATGTAAATGGTGTTACTAATACTATTCAGGGAATTATTTCTACAAAAAATATACTGTCATTAGTATAGAATTGGATTGCTTCTTTTCTCTTGATAACCGGACTAATATTTTTATAGTTATTATATTAGCCTAGCTTACTATTTGGATGTTATTTGAAGATAGATTAGTATATTGATATAGTAAACCTAAAATTGAAATAGATTGATGAAAAAAAAGTTAAATCCATTCCAAGAATCCCTAGATCTTTGGAAAAATGAAGTGACATCTTCTAAAGGTAGAGATGCTGACTTTGATACTATTTCAGGAGAGAAACAAGACATATGTTATTTCCCAGATAATCCTAGTAATAATTATATAGAAAATATAGGTATCCCAGGGCAATTCCCATATACCCGTGGAATTCATTCAAATTTATATCGTGGAAAGCTTTGGACAATGAGGCAATTTGCAGGTTTTGGTTCTCCTGAACAAACAAATCAACGTTTTAAAAACCTTATGGAAAAAGGTCAAACAGGTTTATCAGTAGCATATGATATGCCAACGCTAATGGGTTATGATCCTGATCATCCTTATTCTGAAGGTGAAATAGGTAAATGTGGTGTGAATGTTTTTTCTCTTCCTGAAATGGAGATGCTTTTTGATGGAATTAATTTAAAGGATGTTTCTGTCTCCCAAACAATTAACGGTCCAGCGATAATATTATTGGCATTTTATATTGCTGCAGCTGAAAAACAAAGAGTTAGACTTGATCAGTTAAAGGGAACACTTCAAAATGATATTTTGAAAGAATTTACTGCACAAAAAGAATGGATTTTTCCACCAAGGCAATCAATGAGGATTATTACAGATATGTTAACCTTCTGCACTAATTCGATGCCCAAGTACAATACTATATCAGTTAGTGGTTACCATATTCGTGAAGCAGGATCAACTGCTGCTCAAGAATTAGCATTCACTCTTGCAGATGGTTTTGCCTATATTGAGTATGGAATCGATGCGGGTTTAAAAATTGATGAATTTGCACCAAGGCTTTCTTTCTTCTTTAATTCACATTTGGATTTTTTTGAGGAAATAGCAAAGTTTAGAGCTGCACGTCGTATCTGGGCTAAACGAATGAGATATAAATATGGTGCGAAAAATGAAAATTCCTGGAAACTGCGATTTCATACACAGACAGCAGGTTGTAGTTTGACTGCACAACAACCTGAGAATAATATTGCCAGAACAGGGTTCCAAGCATTGGCAGGCGTCCTTGGTGGAACTCAAAGTCTACACACAAATTCAATGGATGAAACTTTAGCATTGCCAACTGAAAAGGCAGCTGAGATTGCATTACGGACACAACAATTACTTGCCTACGAGACAGGTGTTTCAAATGTGGTAGATCCTTTAGGTGGCTCGTGGTATGTGGAACAATTGACTGATAAAATTGAACTAAGGGCAGAGGAGTATTTTAATGAAATAGAAAACTTAGGCGGTGTTATTCCGGCAATAGAGCAAGGTTTTTTTCAACGAGAAATTGCTAGATCTGCAGCTGACTATCAGTCAAAAGTTGATACACATCAGAGAATAGTTGTTGGTGTTAATGAATTTATTAAGGATGATGAAAAAATAGAAATTCCTATTTTGGAAATCGGGTCTGATATAGGTGAAAATCAACTTAAAAAGCTAAAAGAATTAAAAAATACCAGAAATGAATCCGATGTTAAAAATGTACTTAATGATATAAAAGAAACTTGTAAAAGTAATAATAATTTAATGCCCATTATAATTGATGCTGCACAAAAGCATGCAACTTTAGGTGAAATAGTTTCTGCTATGAAGTCTGTTTTTGGAGAATGGGAAGAGAATGCTGTTTTCTAAATTTTTTACAAAGTGCTTTGGCGAATTCTAATAATTTACTTAATAAAATATTAGGTATTCTTAGATTGTAATAAAAAATGGTTAAATAAAATATTATATTTTATGAAATTAAGGAGGACAATATTGCATGGAACGTAAAATTGTACATGTGATTGGTACTGGCACAATAGGCGAGCCATTAATAGGACTTTTATGTGATTATGAAGAACAATTAGGTATTGATGAAATCACATTCCATAAAAACTCTGCACTTAAGGAGGACCGTTCTAAAGTCCTGGATTTATTAAGTAGAGGTGCACGTTTGTCAGTTGATGAAGATAAAAAACAAGAATTTAAAAAACTTGGTATGGACTCGGATTTTGAAACCGAAGAATCTATAAAACGAGCGTCAGTTATTATTGATTGTACTCCTATTGGAATTGGCCATGAAAATAAACTTAACTATTATGATAAATTTAAAGGTGATGTAAAAGGTTTTCTTGCACAAGG
>CAZEER010000024.1:0-6527 GCA_964511215.1 uncultured bacterium
TTCTCATGATAGATTTCTTTTTCTGTAGTTAATCTGATAATATAATGGCCACTCGCATGCATCTTTGAATCCCAAGTAAGATTATGGAACCCTCTTGCTAAAGACCCTTGAAAAATAATATCCACTTGTCTGCCTCGTAAATCAATCACATCTACTTTTATAATGGAATCATCCGTAACGTTAATTGGTATGGTGAGAGAATTGTTAAATGGATTAGGATGTGGCTTCGATAGTTTAAATGTTTTTGGTGACAACTCAATGACAGATAATTCTTGTTCGATCATTATTTCAAGTCCATTTAAAAACGGACCCGCGGCCGAATAACCTTCACCATAAATTTCAGAAGAAAAGTATATATCTAATGTGCCATCCAAAACATGGAGATCATTTAAAACAATGTCAAAGGCATTCATTGGACCAACCATAGCAATAATATCTAAATCATCAACCCATAGACTATCTTCAATCACTATATCAAATTTTCTTTCTTCTGACTGGTCGTAATGATTATCCGAAAACATCATTTTTAGATTATATACAGCAGGTCTGAGTCTAACCTTGAAAGACGCAACCCGATTTAAGGATGATCTATATATTTCATCATTTTCAGTTAGTGCTATATCTATATTACTATCTAATACTTGGTAGTTTCCACCTTCATGACCATATTCTTTGTCATGACCCCAAACTTGATCTCCTAAATATTCTGAAAAGTTATCACCCCCAACATTGATCATTATCGTGTCACCAAGTGGTTGTGGAAAATCCAACCACACCACTTCCCATGGTATTACATTTGGAGGATCATTATCATCTTCAATATTGAACACACCCATACTTGATGCAGTGATCACTTCATTATCCATCGCCAAAAGTACTGTACGATTATCAGGTAGAAGAGTTGCATTATTGAATGTAGTTCCGGCAAGACTATAATTCGAAATATTTTCAGATGATGAGAGGGATAACTCTTCAGAAAAACGAATGTTAATATTTTCATGATCCTGACGAGCCCAGAGCGCTGACGGATTTATATTATCTACAAAACCATGGTCGGTTATATTTGTAAGGCAAAGAATTAAGTAACCATCCTGGAATACTACATTTTCTTCAATAAATAATGATTGATTCCCCCCCCATCCATGATTGTGACTTTTTTCCCATCGTGTGGAGTCGAAAAAATTAAAATCATCATGCCATAGAAGGGTGAAGTTATGATCGGTTCCAACGTTTCCTTCACCGGGGGTATAAGAAGCATAGCTCACATAGTCATAGTAAGAGAAACGAGGTAGAATACGTTCATCCCAGACTCCAACCCAATCATCATAAACGGGGTTCCAAAGGTTCATCATAATTTTTTGGGGGTAATATAGCTCCTGTATATGCCCCTCCGTTTGCCGATATACTTCCTCTTCATTGATAAACCAGGCCACATAATCAGGAGTCCATTCAAATCCATAAATGTGAAAATCTTCATTTGGATTAAATGAAACATAGTGCTGGCGAATATGAGAACTCTGCCCCCATGTAATTGTATTCATATCAACAACATGATCATAACGCCCTAATAATTCTATATCAATTTCATTCCAAGGGCTAGTAGTACAACAACTATCATTATAAGTAAAAAAAGAAGATACTAACCCCTCACCCTGTGCCGGTTTATATCGCGCCTCAAATTTACCATAGAGGACAGGTTCTATAGTCCTCAATTCACTTCCACGATAATTTTGTGCTTCCAAATAAATTGATAAAAAGAAAAAGTATAAGAGATAGTATTTCATAAAAAATTCTTTTATTATTTCAATTTTGATCCATAATCTAGTCTATCATCAGTGGTAACAATAGGAAATGATGGAACCACTATTGGATATGGAAGACCTCTGTGTGTAACCATCATATCCGTTGCAGTTAAGTCTAATTCCTCAAATACTCTCGTATTAATATGTATTTCCTTAGAATAGACTTGCTGTAATGAGTCGATTAGTGGATTATAATAATCCAAGATCTGCTGTGTTTCAACAGGCTCAGGAAAAGATAGTTGAATATGACGTTTACTTGCATAGGCATCATACCATTGATTTTCATTTGCAATTACTCTCCAGTCATTATCCAATCCTAGATCATAACATCGATTTGTGATCTCTACATCTCTCAGTAAATCTGCTATAGCAAATTTAAGCTGAGATCGAAATTCACTTCTCTTCATTTTTCTCTTTCGAAAAACAAGTGGATGTGATTGCAATAATTTATTGAATGATGCCACATCCCAATCTTTATCTCTATAACTAAATAAGATACTCGATGGGTCCAACTCCTTTGATTGATCAAAATCATTTAGTGGCACAATTTGTTCATTTTCCCAAATCATTTGATTAATTGCCTGTTCTTTATCGTTATTATCTTTTAAATAATAATCTACGACAATTGATGCATAATTATTAAACACCTGAGAGTTTAAGTTCATTTCGAACCCAGACATTAATTCCCTAACATAGTTAAGATATCGTTTCTTTGCTTTTTTTTCAGTTAATCGTTCTTTTGTATCTGACCATCTTAATTCCTTTTCCATTTCTGTTAATATTAGTTGATCAGTCCAACCAGCAACTTCCATAATAAGGTATGTGTTGTTTTCTGTTTTAAAAGGGCCCAATAGTTGACCTTTTTTTATATTATTTTGGAATAACCGGTCATGTATCTCTTCGGGTTCTCTATCAAACCAGCCAATATCTCGAACAGGGACATCACCCTCCCAAAGATGTAAATAGATGGAATCAAGATGAAAACCCTCTCTCTTCAGATTTGCAACTTTTTCAACAATTTCCATATCAGGGAGGTTTAAATAATTGACTTTGATTGTTCTTCCTGCTAATTCATAATTTTTTTGAATAATGTCTTCTGTTACTGTGACCTTACTAAAAAAGTTTTCATGATAAAAGATCTGTCGCATTGCTTGTTCTTTCCTTCCTTTAATAAAAGATAGAAAACTTGGACTATTCAATTGTTTATCATCTCTGCCTTGCATTTCCAAAGATAAAAGTTTTTCTGCAATAAGAGAATTCAAAACAATTTTTTTATGTATATAATTAGAATTCCTACAATAAACAGGCCTTATAGAATACTCTGCTCTTCTTATAAAATCCTGGATTGTAATAGCCTTTCCATCAATTTGGGCAAGTAATTGTTCATCAGGAACATGTTGTGGGCTATAACAACTGTAAAAAAATAAAACACTTATGATAAGGCAGGACCGAGCCCAGATCATAAAAATTAAAAAGAAATTCCAATCGTATAGGCATGTACATCACCAAGAATTCCTATTGTCTTATAAGCATAGTCCATAGAAATTGACTTATTACCTAAATAGAACATTTCAATACCAAGACCACCAGTAGGACCAAACTGTGTGTCATCCATATAGATTGCTTTTAGACCTCCTCTAAGACTAAATATCCCAAAACCAGGAATAGTATTATCTAGAGATGCACCAATATTAATTGATTCAGAGTTATTGTTGGGATGTAAAGCATCAGCAGCAATAGTAAGCCTGGTAATGTTGGTAACAATTGGCTTTATCGCTAAACCTATTCTAAATATTAGAGGAAGTTCCCACTCAGCGGGCCTGAATTGTCCCGCAACATCACCGTAATTTCCTTCTTCATATTCTGATATATCAATGGGTTGGTAGATATCAATCCCGTCAAACTTCATTCTGGTTCCATAATTAGAAATACTCATTCCAATATTCATCCCATCTTTTTCCTGGCCCGTAAATGAGAAAAATTTTGTATTTACTAATACTCCAAGGTCTATTGCGAAAGCGCTTGCAGAGCTATGCCAAATATTAGAACGAATATATTTCAGCGATGAGCCAAAGGCGAACCAGGACACAATCTTACGTGAAAAAGTAAACGAAGCTGCCAGATCTGATGCTGTAAATTTTTCGCCTGTTCCTTCCTGATACTCTAAGGTAGTAACATCCATCTGCCCATAATCCATCTGTGTAATACCAATACCAAGATTCCCAACACCAGGAACAACTAAAGCTCCACCAGTAAAAAGCATATTGATATCTACAATCCAAGGATGTAGCATAAAGGAAACAGACGGTTTATCTAAATTTGCTAATCCAGCAGGATTCCAGTAAATAGAGGATATATTATTGGCAACTGCAACAAATGCTTCTCCCATTGCATTGCCATCACTACCAACACCTATCTCCAAAAAATTAGCTGATGTCGTTCCATAACGATTAATTATTTGACCTTTTACTGGTAAAACAATAATTAAAATAAATATCAATGAAATTTTAATATACCGGGTCATTTTATTACCGCAAATTTTCCAAGTTTTGAATCACCTGTAGCATCCGAAACAACATGATAAATATACATCCCTGCAGCTATCTCCAAACTTTCTCTGGTAAGCATATCCCAGTGGATAATACCTCTCTCTGGTTCGTTTTGCACCTTGATCTCATCAACGAGAATACCACTTACAGTAAAAATTTTTATGGTGCACTCCGCTGGGATATGCGTAAATAATAATCTCCGTCTTTGATTAAGATAAGGATTTGTTACAGCTTCTTCCATCATATTTGTCATTACATATGGATTTGGTACTACCTTGATTGAATCCATAGCATGAGTCAGAGATTGCATATCCACTCCATCGGTTTCATTAACCGTAAACCTGATTGTGTCAGTCTCATAAAATGGTCTGTCCCAATCCAATTGATATACATCTCCAGGCTCTGGGAATGTCGATTCTGTAGTTAATAAAAAATCTAAGACAAATGCAGTACCCCTCCAACGGCCACCTCCTGTTGCTCCCACAAAAATCCTATCTTCAAAGAGGTCTACAGTATCATTATCATTGACATCGTGAATAACCATATCCATTACAGGATAATTACCAGTAGAATCTAAAAAAGAAATATTTTGAACATAAAAACTAAGTGCTGGTTGCATTATTTTCGCTGAGCCTATGCTTGAACCATTTTCATCTCGCACTGTACCAGCATTAGCTATACCGATAAACGCTGAATCATTATCCGTGAAAACTATCTGATAATTCCACGGCATTTTTATACCTTCAAATGTTGAGGGCACAACTCTCATAGTTCCATTGCCATTAATCCAACCAGATTTATCATAACTGAACTCTGGAACCTCAAGATAATTAGTGATTTCAATTTGAAGACCTTCAAATATATCAGTAGATATTGGTCTTTCAGGATTTAGCGTCCAATAATCTGGAGCATTATCGAATTCTCTTTCTATAAGATTTGTTCCAATGTATTTACTTGAGTTTTCTGTATACACCAGATAGCTACTATCCGTTACATCGTAAATATTAATCGCATCTGTTACATACTGTATTCCATAGTCATAACTATATATTTCACTAAGAGTATCTACTCCAAAAGTCACAGCATACTCATGCCCAGCTTTTAAACTACCTCGGGCTCTGATAAACGGTGTAACCGTACCTGTCCCAAGTGTTTCATTCTCTGCCATATCAACTGTAGGAGGAATATATCCAGCTGCCCGTTGGTGAGGAATAACAATAGCAACATTTTTTCCTATAGAACGAATGTTTTCATACTCATCCAATTCAATAACAGCATTATTCTCCGATGGAGATATCCCTGGCCCCATGTCTGGTGCACCATAATCATATGCAACAATAGCATAGTAATATGTACGTCCATTTTGAACTGTATTATCTACAAAAATATGATTGATTCCAGTATTCGCACCCAAGTTATAACCAGCACCATTGACCAAACCAAAATCTGTAAATCCACTACACTGATGCACCATTCCATTGGTTGAATTGGGATTGTGCGGGCTATCATTAACCATATCACACTGATATATAGGCTTACTAAACATAGGTGTTCCATAGCCATCAGTGATAATTTCAGGGTCAGCCATATATTTATCTGATGATCGGTATACCTTATACCCTTCAAAGTCATTAATATTACCTACAAATGGATCTCGTGTTCTGGTATCTGCTATATCATCCCAAGTTAATATAACTTCACCGTCGCCTGCCGTTGCTGTAAGGGTTGGCATCTCCGGGGGCTGTGCAAAACGATAATCTTTTTCATAAATAACCTGAACAATCCGTTTTAATTCATATAGTGCTGGAGCTGTATGAGCATCAGAATTCAAACCAGCAAGAGGATCATATGAATGAAGCTCTGACATAGATATCCGCTCAACTCTACCTTGAAAAAGTGGAAAAGGACCTGAAGCAAAAACTTCAACTAAGTTAGAGATATTACCCTCAAACTCTTCTAGAGTATCACCTCCAACAATATCCCACATGACTTGATCATTTTTAAACCACTCTGTCTCGTTAGATGCCGCATGACTTGGGACAGGAAACATCCGGAATGAAGTTAAACCAACCATATCTGATTCAGAAACATCGGTGGTATTAAAATTTGGTTCACAGCCAACTCCTTCTAAAAAATCTGGTCTGTGATTACATTCAGAACCATCGGCATCAGGACC
>CAZEER010000024.1:6627-29345 GCA_964511215.1 uncultured bacterium
ATTATACCATCAAGGTCATTGTCTATTAAATCATAGGCTAGCCCCGGACTTTCTAAATATGCAAAACCCATAACACCTGTGGGTAATCCACCAAACCCAACACCATTAATATCCCAGGAATAAGACATATCAATTTCTACATCAAAAAAGCCTATATCATCATCACTATCATTTCCTATACCATTATCAACCCAATAGCCAAATGCCACATCTCGGAGGTCATAGTCCGATACATTTGCGATTGAATATTCCCAAAAAACTGCATCTCTAGCCTGTGGATTATTCCATTGAAACCCTCTCACGCTAACCCTAAGACCAAGTCCTCCCCAAGGTTCCCCAAGCTGCTTGGTTACGTCTGGCCTCAAGAAGCCAATATATTTATCAGGCCTTGGGTAATATTTTACATTATCTTCTGCACCAAGATATTCAAGGTCTTGTGCATCGTTCACTACATAGTAACATTCCTGATCTGCATACGTTACACCTCTTCCAAACCTCCCGTTCCATTCTCCAGGCCATTTTGTTTCAAAACCTGTTGATGGCCAACCATTCACAGGCCAAGAGCTCTCTAAATTAGATATTGCAGGATATTCACCCGACTCATTAAAGTATCCAAAAACAGGATAGAAACCCCATTCTATAGTCCCAGTGGGATCAAAGTCCATCTCTTCACGATAGCTGGTTTGTAAATAATAAAGGGTATGTTTATCCTCAGTATAAATATCGATTGGGTCTGTAATAGGTATCGTGTCTATAGTGGTTGCATCACCATCATCTTGAATATAGACCTTTGCCCCAGCTAAGAGTCCAATTCCATCAAGCATTTTAAGACCATCATTATTGTTAGGCCATTTAGAAGCATTAACCGCGGGCCAGTCTGATAACTCAGTTGTGTTTTTAAAATAAATTAATACCCTATTGCCAGTCATATATCCTTCTCTTGTAGCACTCGGGTCACCGGCGGGATCTTCAGGCCCTTCATATGCCTTTCCTTGAGCAAAAATAAAAGCAGTAAGCAAATTAATTAATAGAAAGTATCGTATTGATATAAACATATTAGGTATTACTAAGTAGGGTCTGAAGGTTCTTAAGTATTTGATCAATCTCTTCCATCAATTCCTTAGTCTCATCACCAACTATCTTAAGTTCCTTAGGAATATTTTTTAATACACCTGCTGTAACCTTAATTGATTTTAAAGCTGCCGGAGCTTTCCGAAAGCCTAAACTCTTAGCAGCTTTTGGTAGATTTTTTGTAGATAATAAAAGGGTTTGAGCCTGCTCGCCTATAGCCTTCAAATCAACTGGAACTGACTCTAGTTCTGCCACACCATCAACAATACCGGACTTAAGGGATCCCAATTCCTCACGAAGATAATGTGACGGAGTTAATTTCTCTGACAAGGTGTCCTGATTTACAGATTGGGCAACTTTACTGGCTTCTTTGGAAACTTCTGCAGTAGCCCATCCTAACGCTCCATCAGGATGCATATCTATAGCAACAATAATCTTACTACTTACTGCTAATCCATCTGAGACATTCTTTAATTTATCTTTTAGTTCAACAATCTTATCATTTAAGTCAAATGCTGCATTTACGAATTTATCTATTTCTTGATTACCAGTAGGCTCAGGTCTAACTAGATCCTCACTTTTTATATCTCTCTCATTTATAGGGACAGATGGACCGGTGCTCTCAAAATTTATATCTGATTCGCTAGGACCACTACTACTATAAAAATCAATACCCAATGAAACTTTAATAGAACGTGGTGAGGAATACATCGATGGGTTTTCAATACGATCTCTATAATCATTAAAATCACTCCTATGGGCTGCAAGATCAGTATCTCTAATAATTGCCGTATATGCCCTTCCTGTCTGTCCATTAACCCATTCTTCGTTGAGGCGATCAAAAATATTATAGATATTGATATCAAGATTAGCCTTCGATCCTCCGGGAATATTAAACTTATAATAAAATGCTCCATCGACAGAATATTTTTCTGGACGATAGTCATTATTTGGATAGAGGTTTATTCTTGATAATATACTCTCATTCTGCGGCGAAAAGGTATATGGTGAACCCGAGTTGTAATAGGCAGTTAAAGTACCTCCATAGTTTTCTTGTAGATACATTAATGAAGCATTTAACGTATGACGCTGGTCCCAACTCATAGGGATAAATCTATTAACTGGATCTTGGTTATTCCCTGCGCGGTCAAAAGTTTGGCCCGGTGAATCTGCATTCCCACGTGTATACTGAAGTGTATAATTAACAATCCCTTTTATTGGGCCAAGACCTAAATCCAACTGCACTTCTAATCCTCGAGCATTTCCATAATCTTTATTTGAATATAGACCATATTTTACTTGGTTATAGGTTGATAATGTTTTTGTTGTAAGAAGGTTATATATATCTCTGTAGAAAAGAGCAACATCTAGACTAATATTTCTATTTAATTCTTGCCAGAGACCTATCTCGTAGGTAACTGTTTTTTCAGGCTGTAATAGAGTATTCCCCATTCGGGTTACAAAATCACTTGGATCCACAAGAAAGCTATGATTTTGATACATAGCATACATCGGTGGCATTTGAAAAAAATGGCCATAGCTAAAATGTAAAACTGCTTGATTTCCTAATTGATAAGCAAAACCAATTCGAGGGCTTACTTGTTCGATAAGTGGTGCATCAGGATAAGTTGACATCTTATCAGATATGTCAGTCCACTCTTCTGACTCTCCTTCATCAACAAGCGAATCACCATTTGAATCATTCCAATCCCAAACACCATTACCATTTGAATCAATCCAATCTTCACCCTCATTCCAAATTCCATCTCCAATAAAAAATAATTGATTCCCAGGATTTCTTCTGTCTGAAGGATATTCACTCTTTGGATCAAATAGATCATAACGAGCGCCTAGATTGATGACCATATTGTCAAATTCCATTTTATCCTGGAGATAAAAAGCATATTCTTGAGGGGAAACCTCATAAACATCAGCATAGGCAGATGTATCGCCGAATACTACTGGCTCATAGATTGAATCACTTGCAGTGTTATAGTATTTATTTCTTATAGCATGCCAACGATTGTTAAGATTATGTCCAAAATAATGAATCCCCGTTTTAAAACTGTGGCTATGGTTTGCCTGCCAAGTAGCATCTAACTTAACCGTCTGATCTATCATTTTTCTTGTTGTATGATCTTTTGATTGCCCACCAGTCAAAAAACCTGAACCATAGTTATCATAATACCGATCATGAACATAACCTATATCTGTTGAATCTTTGAAAACATAGTTTCCAAAATAATTATCAACATATGAAAATTTCATCTCGTAAAAAAGATTTTGAGAAATCATATGATTTAATTGAAATGCGGTATAGTGGGTTTTTTTATAAGAGCCTGCTCTGCCATCAGGATTATATTTAAATCCATGATCATAGCCAAACCAATTGTCATCGCTGTAAGAATGAAGTAAAGAAAATCTTATCCCATTTATAATTTTAAAACTGAGCTTCAAAAGCACTGATAGATTCTCCCCAGTATTCATAGGTACATAATTCCTATCACCAGACTTTTCAGAATACCACATAGTTGAATCATCAGCATAAAAATTTGAGTAATCGTCTACACTAAAAATTCTATAACCATTTAAATGGCCGTTATTGAACTGCCTTCTGATATTCGTAAAAAATGTAATTCTATCACCAAGAATTGGACCACTAAAATTTAGCTTAAAATCCCGACTATTGTTTAGAGATGGGGATAGTCCAATAAAAATAGAATCATTCCCTGTGTAAAATGAAGATGTACCAAAAGAAGCAAAACCTTCGAAATTAGGGCCACCATCTTTTGTCACAACATTTACCACACCACTCATTGCTCTTCCATACTCTGCATTAAAAGTTCCTGTAATTACTTCAAGGTCTTGGACAGCCTCAGGCTGAATATCAACTGTTGCACTTGTACCACCAAAAGTTTCATCTACCTGAACACCATCTATCATGTAGGTCACCTCTGTATTCCTACCACCACGAAAATGGCCATTTACAACACCAGCCTGCATGTTCACCACAGCACCAACATTCTCAACTGGTAAGGCCTCAATCTCCTCACCTGAAATATTCTTAATAGTACCAGTCTGATCTTTTTTCTGGGCTAATCTGGCAACTTCTACAGTAACTACTTCCCCTTCTAATACGGTTTCTTCCATTTCAATTTTTAGAGATAGCGTTCGGTTTACAGAAACATTGACAGCTTCCATCCTGATAGATTTGTATCCAATCATATCAGCCTTCAATATGTATTTACCTGGAGGAATATTAATAAGTGTAAATCTACCTTCTACATTTGAAGCCGTACCATAAGATGTGTTTTCCAGATACACATTTGCACCTGGCAGCGAAACAGAGTTTTTTTTATCTGTGACTATTCCAGATATTTTCCCTGTAGTCTGAGATATGGAAATGGATATAAATAAACTTAATAAAAAAGCCCGAATCATTTTTATAAATAGATAGTTATACTTCTATAAGTGTCTTAAATATACCATGAAAGACCCAACCTAGAAGAACTAAAAAGAAAGGCAGGATAATTATCCCGCCTTTCTTTTATTCTGAGTTCCAATGAAATTATTTCACCAAAATCATTTTCTGCGTTATGGATCTACTGCCAGCCTCGAGGCGATAAAAATAGACACCTGAGGATGCTGTAAAAGCATTCCACTGAACTATATAGGTCCCAGCAACACGTTTTTCATCGACTAATTTTTTAATCATTTGGCCTGCAATATTATATACTTTTAAGGTTACTAACTGATCTTCTGGAAGAGAAAACCTGATAGTTGTTAGCGGATTAAATGGATTTGGATAGTTCGGATAAAGAACAAAATCATTTACTATAATATCTTTATTGTCATCTACCCCAGAGACAGTAGTCTGATCTCCAATCCATGTATAAGCCCATTCTCCTGGATTGTTCCACTGTTGATCATTTGCCAAATGCGAGAATCCTACATTTCCTTCCCATGAACCATTATCATTATCATGAAAATAAATATCTAGCGGTATCCTCATACCATTCACAGGATAAAATCTTTCATCTTCCCCAAAAAGAGCTAGAGTATCCAATGATATTTTCCCTTCCGTAACATAATCTGGGTTAAAACCTTCAAAGTAAAAATGATCATCATCTGGGGATCCAATACTTGTTCCCCCTGGGTTATCAAGATGAAGAGTCGCCTGGTTAGCATAAACAATATAGTCTGGCTCTTCTCCTCTCATCAGTGCGCTATGCTTAGGACCTCGCCAATCGTATAGACCAAAAAATAACTGTAAAGCATCCTGATCCCACCAGTTACCATCACCAAAATAATAAGAGTCATCTATAACGTCAGCTGCAAAGTACAAGTAGTCGTTATCTATGGCAAGATAGACGGTTCCATTTAGATCATCTTCATTATCAACTGTGTTCCAAACATGTCCTGTTGTTGGATTAATTTCAAAAGGCATAATACCTGAATCCATCCATTCAGAGAGGTCTCCATCTGCTATAAAATTTGAAGGAACATCCAAAGATATCGTAGGAATTCCCATGGCAGTATTGGTTAAAGAACTTGATGACAATCCTAATTCACTCTCATTACCGGCAGCATCCACGCAGACTACTGCATAGTAGTATGAAACAGATGCATCTTCTAAGGGATTAAAAAGATAATGTGTCGCTGCCTGAGCTCCCTCTAAAACATTTTCAGCGACCAATTCCACACTAGAAGCATCAAGGTCTGTGATTTCACTTTGGCTGGCAAAAACATTATACAACTCATCATCCTCGCCACTAACATCATTCCAGGTAACAAGATTAAAATAAGTTGCAGGGACGCCTCCAACATTTTCTGGGGCATTGGGAGCAATTACATCAAAATCAGGATGCCCGGTCCACATATCATCAAAATGGAATGTTCTTCCAGATGCCCCATTACCTTCTGCCAAGATCTGAAAAACTGTAACACCGCTTGTGTCAAAAGCTGTGGAACCATCAAAATAAATAAAATCTGCCAATGAAAATTTATAGTGATTCCAACCACCAGCTGTTTCAGGTGTAAAATTTAGTCCAACTTTATCCACACCATCTTCAAACTGAAGTCTCAGCATAGGCGCATCTGCTTCTGAGTGCATCCAAAACATCAGAGAATCATTTTGCCATTCATTACCTGAGACAAAGTCAACTGCCGGAGTCATATTAAAACCTCCACCAGACCATTGCTCCTCTTGTATAAATGTTAGGGCATTCGTTTCCTCAGTATACCCACCACCTTCTGTGACATACATCTGAGCACCCCCCCAGCTGAACGGAGATCCCCAGGCAGGTGGGGTGTTCATACCATTAAATATCACCAGATCAACGCCTTGGTAACCGGTCAACGTCAAATTATCAAGTATAACTGTACCATGGACATCATCACCTTCGCCACTACCACTAACAGAAAATTCAAGATGAAAACCGCCTATTGCATCTGTATCCAGTTCTCCATCATCCGTATCACCGGCCCAGCCTGTTAAGTTAAAACCAGCTCCATCCCAAGAGTCATTCCGAATTAAAGGCATTGTAATCGTCTGCCAACCAGGTTCATTATCTAAAATGTAAAGGAATGAATAGTAATACTCACCCAATCCAGAATAACCATCTGGGACACCAGAATAATCACTAAGGTTTAACCTAAGATGAATTCGATTAGCTTCTGATGCTGGCACTGAGTTATAATAGGAAAGAGAAATACTGTCATATCCGGACCAATCCCATACATGTCCATCACGAGGACGCATTTCAAGTGCTGCTAAAATATTAGTATTTAAAAGATCATTATTTGAAAAAGTATTTAATCTTGATTCTGCTGGGACAAGTTTATATGTCCAATAACCCGCACCAATGTTTACCATAACAGTTAAGGCATTACCATCATAAGAAAAGATTTCATATGTAATTGACTCTGGTGCATCTTCTGGCGCTGTACATTCGCCATCATTAAAAGCTTTAGGAATACCCAAGTATGCACCGACGCCATTTAGGGTAATGGTTCCATCTTCATCATTATATCCCCATGTAGCCTCATTCGAGCCATCATGAGGATAAACAGGTGTCCCGCAACCATCCGAATCTACGCCTTGCCAGGTTTCAAGCCAGGTTTCATCACCTAAAACATTATTAAAAGATCCATCAGCATTAAAAACATATTCGTCATCAAAAAAACATGCCCTAACGGTAACATCATCTGTAGAGTTTTCCCACCATGTGCCATCATCCATCCCTGGACCAACTTTTAATGCACCAGCTTCAGGAGCAATAACCCAGGTTGTACCCTCTAATTCTACTATTTCAACAACTGTTGTATCATCACCGCCATCGTCATCTTGTGGAGCAGAATAATGATAAATTTTTGCATATCCTCCCCAGCTCTCACTATTATGAGCACTATAATCAAGCTGCATCGCACCTTCGCCTTCATGGACAGGATCAGTAATGTAGCTTACATTTATAAAGCTTAGGGTGCTATCAGCACTGGCTGATATCTCATACCCCCAGTAAGAAGTATCAGGGAGTGTATCAAAATTATCAATCGCCTGACCTGATAATAATATAGGTAGTGTGTAAATCAAAAAAATCGAGAACCATTTTTTCATTATATTTCTCCTAAAATAATGTTTTGCTGAGTCTATGCCAGTCTCAGTAGAATAGTTAAACTAAATAAACCCAACAAAATTAACATGTAATCAGTTGCTAATAGCTTTATTTGTAATTCAACTATTAAAAATAGTTAATTATTGCAAAATAATGCAATCATTTTTCATATTTTTTTCAGTTTGTGAAAAAAATTTGCAATACTTGTTTTCTTTGAGACCTTATTTCATTATTTTCTAATGATAATTAAATGAGATAAACTTGCGCACAACACTAAAACAAATAGCAGATGATACTGGGCTTTCTATTGCCACAGTATCAAGAGCACTCCGGAGGAACCGAAGACGATACACTACTAATGAAGAAAAGATATACGCGTCTGCCCGAAAGCTCGGATACCCATTTATTGGAGACATCGGGGAAAAAGAGCAACTAACTATTGCTCTTGTTACTGAAGTCCATCGGGGTGAATTCTATTCTTCATTGTTTAATGGGTTTTACAATTCCAGTAAAAGCTCTGAATCTGATATCGTATTTGTTAATCTTGCAAAATATAGTGATGACCCTGTAAAACATATTATCAATCTGAGCAAAAAGTATAGTGGCATATGCCTATTTCTACCAAATCTAGAAAAAACCGACTACAAACGCATACGCGATGGTATTGGGAAATATCCAATCATTTCTCTCACTCCAATGAAAAACCCAACAATCGATACTGTTTCTTTTGATTCATACAGTGGTGGCTATATGATTGCAAAACACTTTGAAGAGGAGAACTATAAAAAATTTGGCATTATATCAGGACCAAACGATGCAGTAGATGCTGTTTTTAGAAAAAATGGATTTATTGACCACATCAATGAGAAAAATGATCTTGAATTAGTTTGGGAATACAAAGGAGACTTTAGTAGCGAATCTGGACGGAATGCGTTTAATGATTTCAATAATCAAAACATAAAAGACATTGCAATTTTTGGTTGCAATGACCACACATGCTTTGGCTTCATGAAATCTGCTTTAGAAATGGGATATAGAATCCCTAATGATTTTATTATTGCAGGGTACGACAATCTTTCTTTCTGCAGCACTTTTACACCTGAGCTTACATCTGTTGCTACAGACTTTGACATTCTAGGTAAAAGAGCAATCCGAACAATCGAAAACATGGTAAATGACAGCAATGAGATTATACGACAATTTTCGATGGTTCCAGTAGAAATAATCATTCGAACAAGTACCAAGAATAACTAACAATTAAACGCTATTATTTTGTTCAGATTTTATATTCTACTTAGTATGTCAGTCTGCATATTGATGATAAACAATTCATGTAATAAAAAAGGCCCCAACAATAAAAACGATTGGAATCTTATCTGGCAAGATGAGTTTAATACAGAGGAGTTAGATCTATCGAAGTGGACTTTTGACATAGGAACTGGGGCTCATTCATTTGAAGATTTTGGTAATAGTTCTCCTTATTTTGCACCTGATGATTTTCCACGCGATAATTTTTCAGTTCGCTGGGAAGGAAAAATAAAAATTGATCACACTTGTGAATATACCTTTTACACTATCTCAGATGATGGTGTAAGACTCATTATAAATAATGAAATTTTGATTGATAACTGGGACCCTCAACCGCCTACCGAAAAAAAAGGTAAAATCAGCCTGACAAAAAACAGCATCTATTCTATCGTAATTGAATATTTTGAAGAAGGTGGCGGAGAAGCAATGATACTTGGATGGGAAAATGAAAAATTTTCAAAAAGACTGGTCCCAAGTTCACATCTAATTACACCAAGTGGTAAGGAAGGACTGAGGGGTACTTATTATAGAAATAAAGAACTTAAAAAATCCAAAGATGAATCTCCTATCGTAAGAATTGACAAAGGAATTAATTGGGTCACTGGCGGCGGATGGGGAAATAACGAATCTCAATACTATACTGATAATCCAAAAAATATTAGGGTTAAGAATGGAAAAATGATTATTGAAGCCCGAAGAGAATTTTTTCGCGGTTCTAACTATACAAGCGCCCGAATAAAAACTAAAAACAGTTGGAAATATGGTCGATTTGAGATCCGGGCAAAGCTACCACCAGGAAGAGGAACTTGGAGCGCTCTGTGGGCACTACCCACAGACTGGAAATATGGGGACTGGCCTCTTAGTGGTGAAATTGATATTATGGAGCATGTTGGGTTTGATGAAGATGTAATTGTAACGAGCCTCCATAATGCTGCTCTCTCTGCTGGTGGTATTGGTGGAACTGATCAGCACGGATTTATAAAAAAACCAAATGTATGCAAAGAATTCAATAACTATATCCTGGAATGGGATGAAAAAGAAATTCTAATAAAAGTGAATGACAAACTGTCACTTCGATACCCTAAAAATGATAAAAACTGGGCAAAATGGCCTTTTGATCAGAGATTTCATTTAATCTTTAATATTGCAGTTGGTGGATCATGGGGGGGTGCTAAAGGTATTGATGATAATGCCTTCCCAACAAAAATGGAGATTGATTACGTAAGAGTCTTTTCCAAAAACCCTTACAAAAAAATATAAATGATACATAAAATTTTATATCAAACCTTCATTTTGGTATTATTTATTTTTTGCTCCTGCGAAAAAAAAATAACTAGGGACAGAGAAGGTCTAATAATATATCAGGAACAATTTTTATCTTGGGTAAGAAACTTTGAACCTCTAAACCCAGCGTCAGTCCCAAGGTGGCCAACAAGAGGTGGTATTTATGAGCCCCTCTATATATATAACCCTATTAAAGCGGAGTGGGTTCCTTGGCTGGCAACGAACTATGAATGGCAAAACAATAATAAAAAATTGTTGTTTACAATTAGAGAAGGGGTTCTATGGTCAGACGGTAAACCTTTTGATGCGCATGACGTTGCTTATACTTTTAATTTGACCAAAAAATTTCCAGCGTTAGACACACGTAATTCATGGGAATATCTAAAAAATGTAGTCGCTATATCTAATACAATATTAGAAGTTACTTTCAACCGGGTTTATGTTCCGGGATTTGATGCCGTAGCAGGGACTTATATTGTGCCAAAGCATATTTGGGAGGACCTAGAAGACCCTCTGAAATTTAGTAATCCAAACCCGGTAGGCACTGGCCCATATACTGAAGTATTACGGTTTGATAGCCAGATATGGGAGCTAGGAAAAAATGATAATTATTGGCAACCAGAAAAACCATATGTAGATAAACTAATATTTCCCGCATTCTCCAGTAATGAACAGGTGACACTTGCTTTACTAAGTGGAGAACTCGACTGGTCAGGTGCCTTTATCCCAGCGATCGATCGAATTTTTGTTGATAAAGACCCGAAACATCATCGCTATTGGTTTCCTAATACTGGTTATTCAACATTCTTACATACGAATACTAAAAATCCTGTTTTAAGCGATGTAAGAGTTAGAAAAGCAATAAGCTATGCGATTGACCGTGAACAGGTGGTTAAAGTTGGGATGTATAACTATACAACACCTGCCCATGTGACTAGCCTATCAGGCCCAATGGCTAAGTGGCATTCACCTGATATTACTAGTAAAGAAAATTGGACATCCTACGACCTCCAAAAAGCTAACAAGCTTTTGGATGATGCTGGCTATATACTAAATAATAAAAGGCAACGATTAAAAAAAGATGGGTCGCCACTGGATCTTGATATAATCGTAGTTTCTGGATGGAGTGATTGGATTCGATCAGCACAAGTAATAAGCCAGAACCTAAACAAGGTTGGTATTAAAGCAAAAGTAAGGACCTATGACTTTGGCGCCTGGATTGGACGAATGCAAAGAGGTGACTTTGAAATGTCTATAGGATGGGCAGAAAAAGGTGCAAATCCTTATAATTTTTTTAAGGGTATGATGTTTTCTGAATATGTAAAACCCATTGGAGAGGTAGCAGATGTAAACTGGCATAGGTTTGGGTCAACAAAAGCAGATCTATTAATTAAAACACTCGAGAAAACTTCTGATGAAAAGAGAATAAAAAATATCATTCACGATCTACAATATTTGTTTATAGAGCACGCCCCAGGTATCCCTCTTTTTGCCGAGCCTGCTTGGGGAGAGTGTAATACAAAATTCTTCAAAAATTTTCCGAGTAAAGATAATCCATACGGACCTCTTTCTAACAATGAACAACCTAGTTTTATTTTTACTTTAATAAACGTTAAAAAACGATGAGCAAATCAATCTCATATCTTATTCGTCGCCTTGGCTTCTACTTAGTTGCTGCGTTTGCAGCTCTAACACTAAATTTTATTATACCTCGCATGATGCCAGGAGACCCAGCGTCAATTATTTTTGCAAGGTTTAGAGGTAAGCTAAAGCCAGAAGCAATAGAAGCGATGAGACAAAGCTTTGGGCTGACAAATGATCCGTTGTTGGTTCAATACTGGTCTTATCTAAAAGGAATATTAGGAGGAAACTTGGGAACCTCTATTGCCTACTTCCCCGAGCCTGTTGCAGATATTATTTCCAGTGGGCTGTTTTGGACAATATTTTTGGCAGGATCTTCTCTGATAGTTGCATTTTCGATTGGAACTCTTCTGGGTGTTTTTATAGCCTGGAATAGAACCGGGAGACTAGACACGCTTTTACCACCAACATTGGCATTTTTAGGAGCTTTCCCATATTTTTGGTTGGCAATGTTATCACTCTACATTTTTGGTTTTTCCTTAAATTGGTTTCCCCTAGGTCATGCCTATGGGAATGAGGTGACGCCTGGTCCAAATTTATCCTTTATATTGAGCGTAATATATCACGCAACCCTGCCTGCATTCACAATGATTTTTGTAAGCCTTGGTGGCTGGATGCTCTCCATGCGAAATACTATGATAAGTACTCTTGGTGCTGACTATATAACCTTTGCGAATGCAAAGGGTATATCATCAAGACTTATCATGCTGCGGTATGCTGCACGCAATGCAATCCTACCCAACCTCACTGGATTTGGAATGGCCTTAGGGTTTATTCTTAGCGGCGCCTTGCTTACAGAAATAATTTTTTCTTATCCTGGTCAGGGCTACCTTCTCCTACAGGCTGTAAAGTCACAAGACTTTCCTCTTATGCAGGGAATCTTCATGACCATTACTTTTGCAGTTCTTGCGGCAAACTGGCTGGTAGACATTGCCATTCTAATTTTCGACCCGCGGACACGCAAATGAAAAATAAGATTCAACATAGTAGTATCGTTACTCGCTGGTTTGCTGGAATCATCAGCAATAAAAAAGCATTAGCAGGAAGCTGCATCATATTATTTTTTGTTTTTATTGCAATTATAGGACCATTTTTGATTCAATCACCTACAGACTTTCTAGGCACACCTTTGTCTCCTCCATCCTTTAAGCATCTCTTTGGGACAAATGGGCAGGGGCAAGATGTGTTTTCCCAAACTATATCTGGAGCAAGACAAACGCTCTTTGTTGGCTTCAGCACAGGTATTTTAGTTGTTCTTATTGGTGCGTTAATTGGAGGTATTGCAGGATACTATGGGGGGCAGACAGATGATATTTTATCACTGGTTATAAATATATTTTTAGTCATGCCTGGGCTTCCTCTGATGGTAATACTTGCCAGCTGGCTTCCACCTGGCCCTGGAACTTTGTTAGGGGTCTTGGTGCTTACGGGTTGGGCTTGGAACGCTCGCGTAATACGATCGCAAATGATGACTTTTAGAAATCGTGATTTCGTTTCTGCTGCTATTATTAGCGGGGAAAAAAATATTAGAATAATTATCGTTGAGATTATGCCTCGAATGTTGTCTTTGCTGGCATCATCATTTATTGGAGCATCGATATATGCTATAGGAGCACAGGTTGGCCTTGAATTTCTAGGGCTGGGAGATATTAGCACAGTA
Source organism: uncultured bacterium (assembly GCA_964511215.1). Taxonomy (GTDB): domain Bacteria; phylum Fidelibacterota; class Marinisomatia; order Marinisomatales; family UBA1611; genus CAZEER01. Next base: position 20,206 of record CAZEER010000024.1, read on the forward strand.
ACATGGGGAACAAATCTGTATTGGGCAAGCAATGACCTAGCCTTGCTTACTGAGTCTTGGTGGACTTTCGTGCCCACAGGACTCAGCATTGCCATTGTGAGCTTTGCACTTACATTAATCAATTTTGGGATTGATGAGGTAACTAATCCAAGGCTGATTTCTGAAAGATTGTGGCGTAATAAGGTGCCTCGAAATATGATTACCAATGGAATAACACCTGTATTAAAAAAACATGAATAAACCTTTGATATCTGTAGAAAAATTATCTGTGAATTACATTACAGATACAGGATCTGTAAAAGCTGTTAACAATGTATCTTTTGAAATTAATTCTGGAGAAATTTTTGGACTCGTAGGGGAATCTGGGAGCGGGAAAAGCACAGTAGTTCAGGCAATGATGCGCATACTGCCACCGCCTGCACTGATTAGTAATGGATCTGTCAAGATTAATAATAGAGACATTCTCTCTGTAGTAGATTCTGAAGTACTAGGATTCCGGTGGAAAGAAATTTCTATTGTAATGCAGAGCGCATTAAATGCATTAAATCCGGTTCTATCAGTGCGCGAACAAATATGTGATGTATTAAAAACACATAAAGGGCTGCTGGGAACTTTGGCACATAATCGCGCTAAAGAATTACTGTCTCTTGTAGATATAGATAGAGATCGTTTAAATAGCTATCCTCACCAATTATCCGGAGGCATGAAACAGCGTATCGTAATTGCTATTGCACTTGCTATCATGCCACCGATTATTATCATGGATGAGCCCACCACTGCACTTGATGTTATCGTAGAACGTGAAATTCTAGCAAAAATTATTGAACTCAGAAAAAAACTGGGTTTTACAATTTTGTTTATTACCCATGATCTGAATTTGCTTCTTGATTTTGCTGATAGACTTGCAATAATGAAAGATGGAAAAATATTGGAATTGGATAATGTGAAAAATATTCAAAAAGGTGGTAGGCATCCATACACTAAAAAATTAATTGATTCAATTCCTTCAGCATCAGGTGCTCGCCAAAAGGGTTTGTTCTCAAAGCCAGAGTCTCTGGATTTTCCTGATATGCCAATCCTAGAGGTGCAAAACCTTAACAAAATATTTCAATCATCTGAACTTTTTAAAAAAGACAAATTGATAGCTGTTAATGATGTTTCATTTAAAGTGTCCCAAGGAGAGATAGTTGGTCTAGTCGGCGAGTCTGGAAGCGGTAAAAGCACAATCGCAAAACTAGTTACGCGTTTAATACGTCCTACATCAGGAACAATCTATCTAAATGGTGAAAATAAAAAAGTTTCCGAGTCTCGCAATGTACCACTCGAATATAGGAAAATTGTTCAGATGGTTTTTCAGGATCCTTTTGGCTCTCTCAATTCCATACACACTGTGTATCATCATTTAGCCAGACCTCTATTAAGACATAGACTCAAAAGTGAGAATGAATTATTTCTATATATTGTTCATTTGCTTGAAACAGTAGGATTATCTCCAGGAGAAAAATTCGCTGAAAAATTTCCGCATGAAATGTCAGGGGGTGAAAGGCAGCGGGTGGCAATAGCACGAGCGTTAAGTCTGGAACCTCAGATTATTGTAGCAGATGAGCCAACGTCTATGCTTGACGTTTCAATACGAATGGATATTCTTGAAATTTTTGCAAAAATGCGCAAAGAAAACAATTTAACTGTTTTATTTATAACGCATGATCTAGCGTCCGCTAGATATTTAGCAGATAGGATTATCGTCTTGAAGGATGGATCGATAATTGAAGAAGGAGCATCTGAGGATTTAATACAATCTCCAATCCAAAAATATACAAAACAGTTAGTTCGAGCAGCTTCACCTGGGTGGTTCCATAGTCTTTATAAAAATTCTGATAATAAGGAAAGTAAAAATGATCGATAAAAATAATTTTCCCAAAGATTTTATATGGGGAACTGCCACCTCTAGCTATCAAATTGAAGGTGCACCAGATACAGATGGTAAGGGCCCATCCGTGTGGGACACATTTAGCCACAGTAATGGTAATATAAAAAACGGAGACACTGGAGATATCGCATGCGACCATTATCATTTATGGCCAGACGATTTAGAACTATTAAAAAACCTTGGAGTAGACTCATATCGTTTTTCTATTAGCTGGCCAAGGATTTTCCCAACCGGTAAAGAAAATGTTCCAAATCAAAAGGGGTTAGATTTCTATAGCCGTTTAGTTGATGCTCTTCTAGAAAATAATATTACCCCTTTCATCACATTAAACCACTGGGATATTCCACAAGGCCTAGAAGATGAAGGTGGGTGGCCAAATAGAATGATGGTTGATGCATTTATTAAATACAGTTTTCATACAAGTAAACACCTTGGGGATCGGGTTAAATATTGGATCACTCACAATGAACCGTGGTGCGTTAGTCACATAGGGTATATCGCTGGGCACAAACCACCTGGACTTAAAAATAATTGGCCAAAGAGCCTTGCTGCTGCACATCATTTGCTGCTATCACATGGTATGTCTTTGCCAGAGATAAAAAATAATTCTAAAGGTTCTGAAATCGGAATTACACTTAATCTTAATACAGCTATACCAGCATCACCTAGTAAATATGATGAAGAGGCCTGTAGATTTTTTGACGGTATGTTCAATCGACTTTTTCTGGAACCTTTATATGAAAAACGATATCCACTGGATCTCTTTGATAAACTTAAAAAAAGAAATGATATTGTAGATAGTGATATAGATTTTATTCAAGATAACGATCTTGAACTCATTTCAACAAAAACTGATTTTTTAGGAGTCAATTACTATAGCCGTGGTGTAATTCGAAATGAAGAAATAGATGAAAATAAAAATCTACCAAAAAATGTTAAAATGGGGCCCAATACTGATTTTGGCTGGGAGGTATACCCACCTGGCATCTATGATTTACTAATCAAATTAAAAAACAAATATGGCGTGGAAGACATTTATATAACTGAGAATGGTTGCTCTTATAATGATGGTCCTAGGTTAGATAAAAAAATACATGATCAACGAAGGATAGATTATCATCAATCTCATTTAGATGAAATACAAAAAGCAATCAAAAATGGTGTTAAATGTAAAGGTTATTTTGCTTGGTCATTGATGGATAATTTTGAATGGGCACAGGGATTTAGCCAGCGTTTTGGACTTGTTTGGGTTGATTTTAATTCTTTGGAAAGAATTCCAAAAGAGAGCTACTACTGGTACAAAAGTTATATTTCTAAAAATAAATAAAAGAGCAAAAGAATGAGTTCATCTAGTAATGTTTCAATTTATATAACATCTAAAGATTCAAATAATAGAATAAAAAAAATCCCTGAAAATCAAATATCTGTTGAATCAAAAGCTGGATCAAAAACTATCAGAATACATAAAAACCATCAACGGCAAAGTATTTTAGGATTTGGTGGTGCTTTTACAGAAGCATCCGCAAGTATTTATGACCAGCTTGGTTCAGATAGCAAAAATGAAATTATTGAAGCCTATTTTGGTGAAAATGGAAACGCCTACAACATGGGAAGAACTCATATCAATAGCTGCGATTTTTCTCTTGGGAATTACGCTTATTGCGAAATAGAGGATAAAGAATTAAATAATTTTTCTATTGATAGAGATAAAAAAATACTTATCCCATTTATAAAGGATGCATTAAAAAACGCAAAGACAAAAATTTATTTAATGGCCTCTCCTTGGAGCCCTCCTCACTGGATGAAATCAAATGGTCAGATGAACCATGGTGGAAAATTAAAGATCGAATTTCAGGATACCTGGGCAAATTATTATTGCAAATATATTAACTTTTATGAAAATGAAGGAGTTCCTATCTGGGGAATTTCTGTGCAAAACGAACCTGAAGCAGTCCAAACCTGGGACTCATGCATATATACCGGTGAAGAGGAACGTGATTTTATAAAGAACTTTTTAGGACCTGCTCTTGAAAAAAATAAATTCCTTGATAAAAAACTCATTATTTGGGATCACAATAGAGATCTCATGCTTAAACGTGCAAGAGCAGTTCTATCTGACCCTGTTGCCGCAAAATATGTATGGGGGACCGGTTTCCACTGGTACAATGGAGACTACTTTGATGAAGTGCAAAAAGTTCATGATGAATTCCCAGATAAAGAATTAATCTTTACAGAAGGCTGTCAGGAAGAAGGGCCTCACATCGGGTCTTGGGATTTAGGTGAGCGATATGCAACGTCTATTATAAACGATCTCAACAGATGGACAGTCGCCTGGATAGATTGGAACCTACTCCTAGATGAGAGAGGGGGGCCAAACCACGTTGGTAATTATTGTAGCGCTCCTATAATAGTTAATACCAAATCACAAGAGATATTATATCAAAGCTCCTACTTCTATCTTGGCCATTTCTCCAGATTTTTTAAACGAGGCGATAAAATAATTGAATGTGAGAATAATACAGATAACCTACTCTCTCTTTCAGCCATCAATAAAAATGAAAAAATATCTACCACAATAATGAATAAAGAAAATAAAAGTGTCGACTTCTTCTATGAAAACGATTTAGATACTAAATCTTTTTCAATACCTGCTCGATCAATTATTACTATCATTGAGAAGTAGTAAAAAAGAACCATAACAATTATGAAAGACACGCTATATAAAATATCAAATTTCAATGAGATTGATCCTTTCCTGATATCAATCACAAGCGCAAATGACCACTGGATGTATCTCAGTAGCTCAGGATGCTTAAGCGCCGGAAGGAAAAAAGCTGAATTTGCTTTATTTCCCTATGTTACGGATGATTTATTACATAGGAACGCACATTTTACAGGACCAGTGACATGTGTTTCTATTGAACAAAAAAATAAAAAGTTTTCCTGGCAACCTTTTTCAGCCCAGATTGATTCTTATAGAAAAGAACGAAATATTTATAAAAATAGCTTAGGCAATAAAATAGTATTCGAAGAAATTAATCATACCATAGGGCTGACCTTTATCTATGGCTGGCAAGCATCTGAACAATATGGCTTTGTCAGAAAAGTATGTTTGATAAATGATAGTAAAGAAGTACAAGATATCAAATTAGTAGATGGCCTAAGAAATATACTTCCCGCAGGAATAGAGCTTAGGACACAACAAGAAATGAGCAATCTAGCAAATGCCTATAAGATTTCAGAATTTAATCCAAAATATAATTATGCATTGTATTACATGAATGCATTGCTAATGGATAAGCCAGATCCCGGTGAATCTTTATTTACAAATATTGTATGGTCTTACTATAACGATGATAGTGAAACATCCGTAAATGAAAAATCGATTACTGATTTCATTTCAAAAAATTACTTTAATAAGAATCATCTACTCAAAGGAAAACCCGGAAGTTTTTTAACATATATTGAAAAAAAATTAACCCCCGGAGAAGAAATCTCTTGGTATATAGTAGCAGATGTTCAAAAATCTCAGACAGATGTCAGCAATATTATTTTGGACCTGAAAGACACCTCAACAATTGAGAAAAAATTAGAAAAAAGTATAAAAAATGACTTCGGGGCTTTCGAAAAATATATTGGAACAGCTGATGGATTTCAATGCACTAATATAGCTATAAATGATTTACACCATACTGCCAATGTCACATACAATGTTTTGCGTGGAGGAATCTTTCTGGATAATTACAATATCCGAAAGAAAAACTTTCACGACTTTATTCAAAAAAGAAACAAAAAAATTCATGAGAAATATTATAATAATATTAATGGGCTCCCTGACATTTTTGAGATTAAAGATCTAAAAGAATTTGGGGATAAATCAAATGCACCTTCTTTAAAAAGACTTTGCAGAGAATATCTCCCACTAACACTGGGTAGAAGACATGGAGATCCAAGCCGACCATGGAATCATTTTAATATTTGTACAAAAGATAAAAATGGACAGCCAGTACTCTATTTTGAAGGAAACTGGAGAGATATTTTTCAAAACTGGGAGGCATTAGGCTTTAGCTATCCCGATGCCTGGGAGACTATGGTTTGTATTTTTTTAAATGCAACCACCATTGATGGTTATAACCCTTATCGTATAACAAGTAATGGTATAGACTGGGAAATAATTGACCAAAATGATTCTTGGAGTCATATAGGATATTGGAATGATCATCAAATTATATATCTATTAAAATTACTCGAGCATTTCGCTAACCATAATCCAAAAGCAATATGTGTATTATTTAGTAAGAAAATTTTCAGCTATGCAAACATTCCATACAAATTAAAAAGTTTTGAAAAATTAGCTGAAAATCCAAAAGAGACCATCGATTTTGATTTTAAAAAGAACAACTCTATTTTGGAATTAGTACAAAAACTAGGCTCAGATGGCAGACTCGTTCTAAATAAGCATAAAACCGTTTACCATGTAAATCTATGTGAAAAACTTCTCGTTCTTTCCTTATCAAAAATATGTAACTATATACCAGGAGCTGGTATTTGGCTTAACACTCAACGTCCTGAGTGGAATGATGCAAACAATGCACTTGTAGGGAATGGTGCTTCTATGGTAACCGTTTATTACCTTAAGCGATTTCTTAATTATTTTCATAAACTAATAAGTCAAATAAACTCTGATGCAATAGCCGTCTCAGCTGAGGTTTGGTGGTGGTTTGAAGAAGTTGAAAAAATTGTAAAAGAAGGAAAAACTGTTAATCATGGTTCAATCTCTGATCAGGATAGAATGTCATATGTTGCCAGTTTAGGTAAAATATTTGAAAATTATAGACAAAAAGTATACTCCTCGGGATTTACTACAATTAAAGACGCTTCGTTGAATAGAATAAAAGAGTTTATAGTAGCTATCGGCGACAAACTCAATGAGACCATACAAATTAACAGATCAAGCGATGGATTATTTGAAGCATATAATACAATCCAGATTAATACAAAACATCAATATATTGATATAAAAAACCTTGACCTCATGCTAGAAGGGCAGGTCGCAGGACTTAGCTGCGAAACTCTAGATCTCTCAAAAAATGTATTAACCATGGAATCACTATTTTCAAGTGAACTATATCGTGAAGATATGAATAGTTTCATCTTATACCCAGAAAAAGAGGCGCCTTCTTTTTTGAAAAAAAATATCATCAAACTTGAAAGTATAAAAGAAAGTAAACTCTTAGAAAAAATGATTGACGAACGTAATCCAATGATTGTTGAGCAAGATGTAAACGGCAACATTCGTTTTAACCCCGAGTTCCGAAATAGTTTTGACCTTAGTAGCACACTAAAAAAATTATTAGATGAGAACATAAAAAAAGATCTGATCGTCAAAGAGTCCCAAATCATTTTAAAAATTTTTGAGGATGTGTTTAATCATAGAAATTTTACAGGTAGATCTGGAACAATGTTTTCCTATGAAGGAATTGGCTCAATTTATTGGCATATGGTATCAAAATTACTTTTAGCAATACAAGAAAACTACTTTAAAGCAAAAAATGATAACTCAATTGACTATAAAATAATTCAACGACTTGGCTCTTATTATTACAAAATACGTAATGGTCTAGGTGCGGCAAAAACACCAAAAGAATATGGAGCATTTCCTTTTGATCCATATTCGCACACCCCTTCTCATTCAGGAGCACAACAACCTGGGATGACCGGACAAGTTAAAGAAGAAATTCTGACAAGATTTGGTGAATTAGGATGTTTTATAGAGAATGGTTGTATAAAATTTGATCCTTCTCTCTTACTATCTGAAGAATTTTTATCAAAAAAACAAACCTTTACATATTTTGATACTTCAAAAGCAAAAATAAAGATAGACATTGAACAAGATCAATTGGCATACACTTTTTGTCAAGTACCAGTTATATATACATTATCACAGAAAGACACCTATATTGAACTTATTTTAAATGAAGACTCAAGAATAAAAATTCACGGTAATAAAATTGGTGAAGAAATTAGTAAAACAGTCTTCAACCGTGAAGGTGCAGTGCAAAAAATTTACTTATTTATTGATAGAAAATATTTATTTGATAATAAATCTTAATGGAGAAAAACATTATGATGAAAATTGTCTTATCCACGACTCTTTCGTTTACAACAATTATGGGTAATGGCCTACTCCAATTAAATAATGGAAAAATTACTGATACGAATAATCAGATAGTTAATCTGAGGGGATGCAATATCGGTAATTGGCTAATGCTTGAAATGTGGATGTTAAGCTACGCAAATAAAGGGATCGCCGATCAATACGAGTTTATAAAAATATTAGAAGATAGATTTGGAAAATATAAAGCTGAAGAACTAATGAATATCTATCGAGCAAATTGGATAAAAGAAAATGATTTTAACATTATCAAATCATTTGGGATGAATACAATCCGATTACCTTTTGATTACAAGCTTCTGATGAATCTAGACAAGAAGCCTTTTCAACTCAAAGAAGATGCATGGTACTGGCTTGACCTCGTCATCAAATTAGCGAAAGATAAAAACCTATATCTCATCCTTGATATGCACGGCGCACCTGGGAGACAAAGTGGCATGGACCACTCCGGAAGATCAGGTTATAACAAACTATGGTCTAGTAAAGATTATCAAGATCAAACTATATGGTTATGGAACCAAATTTCTAATCGTTACAAAAATGAACCCACTATTGTGGCATATGATTTATTAAATGAGCCATGGGGGGGCAATGAAAAAGATCTAAAAAAGATTGTTTTAAAATGTTACAAAGCAATTCGAAAAAATGATGATCAACATATTGTGATATTTCCTGGTCATACTAGTGGCATAGATTTTTACAAAAATATTAAATCTGTAAATCTTAATAATATTATTTATACTATGCATTTCTACCCTGGTTTTTTTGGATGGGGATCTGCTACACCATATGTGCATGCAGAATTTCTATTAGAGGGATTACCAAATTGGGCAGCAAAAATGGAGAAGTTTAATAGTCCGCTATTAATTGGCGAATTCAATGTTGTACTGAAAGATGCTGGTGGAGGTGAAATGATGCGTAGATATTATGATTTTTATGAATCTTTAAATTGGCCTGCTACAATGTGGTCCTATAAAGTTCTCGATGCAACTGGGGGAGTTGGAGATGGAACTTGGGGTATGGTTACCAATGCAA
>CAZEER010000025.1:0-15446 GCA_964511215.1 uncultured bacterium
CCACGTGGATGTGTCCAGGTGTTAATCTCACTCATATCATTATTTATTAAGTATGTATAGAATGTGCCTCCACCGCCACCGCCACCGCCTTGTGCTGGGGAGAATAATGTCATTCCATCAAAGGTTTGGCCAATAATATACATAGGTAATAAAAAAATGATTATAGTATTTTTTTTCATAATTAGATTGTACTGAATAGTTAAAATATCATTTAACTTTTAGACTTCTGAAGTGTCTAATAGTTAAATTATTTATTTTATTTCCATAAGTTTTTTATAACTGCAATGTATTTAGATATAAAATGTTACTAAAAAGGTTAATACGAGTATACCTAATTTTAGGAAAAACTTTCAATGTCTGGTTTGCTCCAATATTTACAGTAATCTTGGTTTTAATTTTACGTTTGGTTGTAGGACTAGGCAGAATGGTGGATCACCTATTTTTCTGGTCAATTAGAAAACCACTTGAAAACCCAATAATAATTGTAGGGAATCCACGATCAGGAACTACCTTCCTTCATCGCTTTTTAATTAAACAAGGTATTGGTACTGGTTCAGAGCTGTGGCAAATGATTTATCCTTCTATCACAGTTCAAAAATGTGTTAAACCAATTTTACCTTTGCTCGAGATAATTAGTCCTGCCCGGCATCATTCAACTAAAGCACATAAAACAAGTCTCACTTCAATTGAGACTGATGATGTTTCTTTATTATTTAGATATTTAGATGGATTCTTTTTTTATGGTTTTTTTCTAACATTTGACAAGGAAGATTTATTCCATTGGGTTGATCCTGATATACGTAATACGTCAGTAAGGGATTTTTTATGGTTTGAATCTATTTGGAAGAGAAATCTTGCTTCAAATAAAGGGACCCGATATATCGGGAAACTATTTAGTCTAAGTAGTAACCTCCCATCATTTCAAGAACGGTTCTCAAACGCAAAAATTATCTATATGGTACGAGATCCAATTAGTGTTATTCCATCAGGCTTGAGCCTGGTTACTGGAGTCTTAGACAAAAGATTTAACTTTTGGTCTTTAGATGCAAAAATTAGAGATCGATTTATTGAAAGACTATATAACGCTCTAGTTGAATTATTAAATCGTTTTCATAGTGACTGGGTTAATAATAAAATAAATAAGAAAAATGTTTATATTGTTCATTTTGATACTATGATGAATGATTTTGAAATTCTAATGGACGGTCTACTGGATTTTATAAATCATGAGAAAAACGATTCACTCCTAAAGGTTATAAAAAAAACTGCAAATAATCAAAGGCAGTATGAAAGTGGGCACAAATATAATTTAGATAAATTTGGTATATCCAAAGATCAAATTAGAAATGACTGTAAAAATATTTATGAAACTTTTTTATCTTAAGAAAATAAAGCTCTTAACTATAACCTTAATAATTCATGCCTACTTAATAGGCTTGGATCTACGGAATATTTCAAATTTGGATGGATGGGTTATTTTACAAAAAAATCCTGTTAAGATAGAATTGTCCAATTATAAAGGCTTTCCCATCTGCAAAGCAGAAACCATTCTTAATTATGATTTAGAGTCAATTGCAAGTACCATTCAGAATTTAGATAACTACCCTAATATTTTTAAAAGAATTACAAAAGCCCGCAGAGTAAAAAATAATATTGTACATATTGTTTTAGACATGCCTTTCCCTTTCTCAGGACGTGACTATATAATTAAATACACCATTAATAAAAACCATGACAGCTGGATTTTTTCTTTTTCCGCTGTTGACAATCCCGATGTAGAATTAATAGATGGTCACGTTAGATTACCTAATGCTGCCGGGATTTGGATTTTAAATAGTCTCTCCTCTAAAAAAACTAATATCATTTACGCTTGGAATGGTGAGTTACTTGGTAATTTTCCTGATTTTGGACTTGAAAAAGCTTGGATCACACAGGGCACAGAAGTATTAGTCTGGTTGGATCAATCATTATCTAATAAATTAAAACCATGAACAAAGTAGTACTTATAACAATTATATTTTCATTTGTTTATGGTGGCCTACTTATGCCAGAGAATGGATCCATTCTTCATCATACTCATGTATTATTTGAATGGGAACAAATTCCGAATGCTAATTCCTATGAAATTCAAATCGCTGGGGATTCTGAATTTTTAAATGTAATTGTTGAAACTCAAGATAACTCACTAGCATATATAGAAAAAATAAATATTGACTGGAACAATAATTACTACTGGAGAGTAAGACCAGTTTACAATTCAGGTTCAGGATCATGGTCTAATCCATATTCTTTTGCAACAGGGGCTTCTCTATCATCACCCACTATTAATAATATTCATTCTTCACAAGTGCAATCTGGTATTACAGTTTTTGGTGCATTTTTTAATTATTTTTCAGCGGCATTAGATCAAGAAGGAAATGAAATCTGGAACTCTGGCGGAAACAATTTTGTTTATTATAACACCAGTAAATTTGGTAATGTATTTGGCTGTTATTTTTTATCAGGAGCAGAAAATAATTTGCCAGGATTAGAAATCTCCTTCAGCGGAGAGACCATCTGGGAAGAACCAAACAATGAATTTTTGCATCATGATCTTATAAAACTTCCAAATGGGAATTATCTTGGCATTGTTGAGACATCGTTACTCGGGCCAATACCTGTAGGTGGCTGGACAGCATCGTTTCAAGGTCTAGGTTTCCAAGCCGATGGAGTAACCGTAGAATTTCCTTGGGTTGGTGATAAACTCGTAGAGTGGGATAAGGAGACAAAGGATGTAGTATGGTCTTGGAATACTTTTGATCATTTTAGTATGACTGATTATGACCAAATAGGCGGTACTTGGACAGAAGCCTATATAAGTCTGCATTACGATTGGACACATATGAATGCAGTAATATTTGATCCAAATGAGAGTGCTATATATGTCTCCAGTCGCCACCTATCACGAATAACAAAAATTGATTATCCATCTGGTAATATTATCTGGAACCTAGGTCACGAGATGTCTTCTGGTGAAATAGATATGGGTACTGAACTTGGATTTAGTTTTCAACATAGTCTACAAAAACTAGAAAATGGGAATATTCTAACTTTTGACAATGGGAACCTAGCACCAGAATTTAGGGGTACGGAAGATCCGGTCTCACGCGCCATTGAAATTTTTATTTCAGATGGTAGTGCTTCTTTAGCCTGGTCTTATGAACTTCCTACTGATTTATTTGGTTTTGCATCTGGCAATGCACAAAAACTCAATAACGGAAATGTTTTGATCACCACCGTTGGTGGTGGAGGTCGAAGCATCGAAGTCGACACTGATGGTAATACTATCTGGGAAGGGTTGTATAATCTCAGTCTACCAGATGGCGCTGTATACAGAGCACACAGGATTCCAGGATTATTCCCAGCAGCATTCAGCGTGAGAATTGATAATTTCTTAGAGAGTAATGGTGATACTGGCATTTACGTGCCAATAGGCACATCATCTACTATTACTTTTACAATTTTTAACGAAGATGTTTATACTCTGCCAATTTCCTTTGAATTAACAGACAATGAAAATTGGTTTAGTTCACAAACTATGGAAATAACCTTGGAACCTGAATCAACTGAAATTATTTCTTTTTCAGGTAATGTTTCAGAAATTAATACTTCAAATCCCATTCAATTGACCGCTACTCCTATTCATCACCCACAACAATTTAAAACAGTTTCAGTCGAAGGGTTTACAACTCCACTAACAATCGATGACAGGTTACAACCTCATAATTTTAATTTAGGAATACCCTACCCCAACCCATTTAACTCAAAAATTTTTATACAGTATTCTTTGGATTATGATCAGCACGTCCTTCTACAAGTTTTCAATATGAATGGCCAATTAATACATACTTTATTAAATGACAGAGTCACCAGTGGTAAACATAATATACAGTGGAATGCAAGAAATCATCCAACCGGAATATATTTTATCAAAATGACTTCAAAAAAATATACTCAAAATCAAAAAATCCTATATCTCAAATAATATGAAAAAGGTATATATTATCTTACTATTCTTTTTAATTAGTGGATGGTGTTACTCCCAGTGCGATAGCTCCTATACATACTATTCTCAGCTACCAGATAATGTTACAATCCTAGTTGGAGACAGTTGTTTATTTAATGATGATATAGCCGTATTAGACAGCATAATTACTATTAACACATTGGACTATAGTTCTGCCTTAGAGCTGGGAACACAGACCTGGTTTAATGGCAGGTTGCGTTTTTTAGTTGCCGGAAACTATGGTAACAGTTCTGGCGTTAACGATACAATCTACACTCTTCCTGAAAACATAGGTAACCTTACTGATCTGGCTTCATTATACCTTGAATGGAATAGAATATCAGAGCTCCCTGAATCATTCAATCACATGTCAGGACTTTTTTCACTTTATATAAATAATAATATTTTATCATCTATAGGTGACAGCATTGGTAACCTGACCAATCTATATTTTCTTGATTTAGGGTATAATGAGCTCCAGATAGTACCTGAATCAATATGCAATCTAGAAAACTTATCTTATCTATGGTTATTCAATAATAATCTGGAGACTCTTCCCGATTGTATTTGCAATATGAATATGGATTGGAATAATAATGACAATGGAGGCTATCCTTATTTTGCGATCGGTGCAAATAGTCTATGTGATAATGTTCCCTCCTGTATCGCTGAAAGTGAGCACTTTGAACTAAGTCTGGATCAATTTTATTATTCATTCCCGGTTTTTTCTCCTCAGGATTGCGATACAGTTGAAACATCTATAGTAAACAATTATTTACCTTTCCAGTTTAAGGTTTCAGAGCCTTACCCTAACCCTTTTAACCCTATAGCCCAGCTTGACATAAATATTCCTTTTGATAGAAAAATGGATATTAGGATTTATAACCTATTGGGTAATGAGATTGAAATTATTTCAAATAATAAAATATACAGTCAAGGTTTCCATACCATAAATTGGAGTGGTGGTAACCACCCATCAGGAATCTATTACATAAAATTCTTTGATGGAATTGATACGAGACTAAAAAAATTAATGCTATTAAAATAAGTTTCCTTATGGATTATCAATCAAACCGAATTAGTATAAAATTATTTAGTGCTGCAATATTTATTGTATTTGTGAATATAAAAGGAAATCCATCAAATTTTTTATTTTCTGGGTATGTGGATTATACCTATATCTCAAGACTATCAGATCACTCTCTAATTAATATTCCCTATAGAATGGGATCTTTAAATTTAGAACACCAGTCTGGAAATTTTTTACTAAATGGAACCTTTGCACTAGAATATCACGTCCGTGATGACTCTTATTTTTTAGGTTCCAGTGACCCGCAGGATTTTATTCTTGATATGAGAGAGTTATATACAACATATAGCTCAGATAATTTTGAATTTCGCATAGGAAAGCAGATCCACTCATGGGGTAGCGTAGATGAAAATAGTCCCATAGACAACGCCAGTGCACTGGACTATTATTATATGTTCTTTGGCGGCACTGACCGAAAATTGGCCACACTATCCACAGCAATAGATTATTATATAAACGATTTTACATTGAACGTCGTTTTCTCCCCGATTCACTCCACAAATCGTATACCATTAGGAGATGATGACTTCCCGGTGAGATTACCAGTCTATCCCAAAGTTTCAGAAATATTTTCAATTTCTGATAAACCCTATGAAGGAGGGTTATATGGAACCTATTCTACAAGATTTGGTGACTTCTCTGCTTCTTACTTTTCTGGATACGATCGTACCTTCAATCTAACAGGCGTAAATGTATACGGCCATGGTAGCGATATCTCTTTCCCCTATGTAGATATTGTTTTTGGATATCGAAAAACAACTGTCCTAGGACTCGGAGGAGTATTACTCAGCGATTATTTTATACTAAGGTGGGATATAGGATATTTTTCAACTCAAGATCAAAATAAATCTATTGATAGGCTCAGTTCATTTAATCCAACCTACTATGATTCTCTTCATTTTACGTATCCTCTTCTAGAAAAAGCAAAATATCAACAATCCACCATCCAATTTGAGACTGAATTGCCTTTTGATATAAATTTTTCAGCACAATATTTCACCCATGATACCTTAAGCTATAGTTCTGACAGCCTACCGATAGATCAAGAAATTGATATCCCAAATCTTGAAATTAACCCTGACAATATGAAACCGTCTAATTTCTTTACCCCTGGTATGGGTGTACCTCTTGCTATTTTAACAAAAAAAGCTGTTTTTATTATAATCGATAAATCATTTTTAGATAATCAATTAAAAATCTCCATGACTTCTATGATGGATATTGCTGATTATTCAGTAACCAATGAAACTGCAGGCTCTTTAACTGAATTTAAATTAGAATATTCAATGACAGAAGACTTACAAAGCCTTTTAGGTATAACAAAAATTAATGGATCTGTTAACCATCCAAATGGAGAAGACTATCCTTTTAACAGAATGGAAGATTTTTCTCATATACGATTTGAACTAAAATATTTTTTCTAAAAGACATAATCATTGAAAATAAAAATAAACGGTATTGGATTATACATACCTCCAAAAATAGAAACATCCGCAGATATTGCTAAATTAATCGGTAAATCTAAAGAGTGGATTATTGATAAATCCGGTGTCTTTGAACGACGAGTCTCAAATATTGATGTTGATGAGATGGGTGCCCTTGCAGGTAAAGCAGCACTAAAGTCTGGACAGAAACCTGATCTGATTATAAATGCATCCGGTGTACCAAAACAAACTATACCGGATACATCTGTTTTTTACCAGAAAGCAATGGGTTTTAATGGTATCCCATCATTTAGTATCCATTGTACATGCCTATCCTTTATTACTGCTCTGCATACAGCAAGCTCCTTAATTCATTCAAAAGTTTATAAAAGAATTTTAATAATATCATCAGATCGAGGTACACGAGGTAGAAACTTTGATGAACCGGAGAGTGCATCTTTATTGGGGGATGGTGCAGCAGCCACTTTGGTGGAACCAGCTTCAAAATTGGATGAAAGTGAATTATTATATTTTAATATGAAGACCTGGCCCAGTGGTGTGAATCTAACTGAGGTACGAGGTGGTGGTACAAATAAACATCCTCAAGATTCTGATACTACTTTAGCAGACAACTTGTTTTCTATGGATGGCCCCGCTATTTATAAAATTGCAAGAAAACAGGTTTATAGAATGATGTTTCATACTCTTAAAAATACCAAAATAGAAAGAGATGATATCGATTGGGTTGTGCCACATCAAGCATCTGGGAAAGCAGTAGATGCATACATAACAACAGGAGGATTTAAAAAAAATAAAGTTATCGATATTGTATCAAAATATGGTAACTGTGTCGCGGCATCCGTTCCAATGGCATTAGCAGTTGCTATAAAAGATGGACGGATAAAACGAGGAGATATTGTACTATTAATTGGAACTGGTGCTGGACTTTCTGCAGCCTGCGCTTTAATTAAATATTAAATAGATAAAACCCAATTAGAAATCTGTTTTTACTATAAAATTAATTTCAAATCAATGATTCATTAGAAATGATTTTGAAAAAACTTCATCCTTCAGCCCTATATCAGGCTTGTAAGAAATGATCTCCATAACAGTTTTATTCCCATTTTCTCGTTCCATTATCATTTTTCCGGCGGTCATATAGCCATTATTTTTTATAAAATTAGTTATCAATAAAGTTTTTTCTCTCTCCGATTCGCTAGAATAATATTCCACTTTAACAATACGCCATGATTGTACATTGACCCATATTTTCCTAGAAAAATATGAACTCTCTTGCTTAGGCCAAGCCATAATAACTCTGCATTGATTACCATCAATAAATTCATTTCCCAAATTTGCAAGACTATCAGTTTTAAAATTCCTATTTTCTAAATCTTCATATATAAAATCGGTATTAAGAAAATTTTTTGATCTATCTTTTGCTTTTATCTGTTTTGCTTTTTTTATTTTTGGCAATGAGAACCACTGCTCCGTCTTTCCATTTTTATATACCCAACTCAACAAACTGGTACCTTTAACAATATCGGGTTTTTTAAACCTCGCTAATGATTTTGATTTAAACTTACCTACTGTGTAAAATTTTTCATAACGAGTAAACTCTCTAACTCTTGTTTTTAATTTCTTTTTCTTTTTGCGGGTAATCTCAAGCCTTATTTCCATGATAGATGTTTCTGGTTTGGGATGGGATATCACATACCCTAAAATTTCTTTTGGAGTAAAATCTTGTCCAGATACTAAAGCAATTAGTGATATAGATAATATTTTATTCTTATTCATTTTTATCATCTTTTTTGAAAATAAAAAAAATAGAAAATGGCGTAAAAAGAATACATACTATAGACATTGTTAAAAAATCCTTTTTATACTTTAATTCCAGATATCCTGATATTTGAAGGCAAATAAAAACATATCCAATCAGAATAAAGTCTAGGTAAAATGTAAAAAGATACTCTAAAGTCTCATTTAATGGCTTACCATTAGGTTTAGGTAAAACACCTTCAGAATTCATTGCATAGAATATAATAGCAATTGTTAGCACTATTAAAAATCCACTAAGCGATTTATCTGTTTTTTGTGTATTCACTTAAAAAGAAATGCAGGTTTAGTTAGACTTGTCAATGCTGGCAGAGTGGCAAGTGCTCCGAACAAGCAAAATAGTATGGATCCCATAACAAGTATCCCAAAAATTTGCACAGGAACAAATACAGAAAAAAGTAATGCTGAGAACCCTACTACGACAGATAATCCATTAAATAAGATACCTTTACCCGAAATGATAAATGTATTTGCTATGGCTTCATCAAGTGAGTCACCATCCTTTACATGATCACGTAAATGCCATAAAAAATGAACGGTATAATCCACTCCAACTCCAACCAATATACTTGTTAGTAACATTGTGGTAATATTTAGAGGAATATCTAAATACCCCATAAGACCGAACATCATCGCAACGGATACAGCCATCGGCAATGTTGCAAATAATCCGCCTACCAATGATTTGAAAACAATTGTCATAATAAAAAAAATAATAATAACTGATACAAGTAAACTTTTGAGTTGTCCATTAACAATCAAACGACTCAGCACACCCAATAATGTAGCACCTCCTGTTAATTTCATCGGAGATTTATCATAAAAATTAGCCTGAATAAATTGTTCTGTATCTTCCACTATATCTGCGATTGTATTAGTTCTCACTTCCTGAAGTCTTAGAAGTATTTGCGTGTGCATCGGTTCTTCTATATCATCTAATAACAAATCAAAATCATCTCCATTACCAGCGATTGAATATAAAAACATGTACTGTGAGATTAGGTCTTTTTCTTCTGGAATAACTTCAAAAGTAGGATCCCCATTATTAAAACCTAAATGCATTTTTTTTATCACATCTACAATCGAATAAGTTTTAGTGATGATATTATAACGGTCTTTAATATGATCAGTAAGTTTTTCAATATTTTTTAACAATTCTGGTTCAAAAATATCCCCTTCTACAAGAATACTCATCTGTGTAGAACCACCGAAAGCTTCACCAATCTTTACGTTAGCTATCTTAACTCTTGATGATTCAGGAAAATAATTATCTGGATTTGTATCAACTTTTAAATATTGAATTCCTGCACTGAGCCATATTCCACCTATAGTTAAAATAACCAAAACTTGTATCCTATATTTAGTAAATAACTCTCCCATACTTACTAAAAATCCATTAATAACTGACATACTTTTCTCTTTTGCTAAAAAGTGTGGTCTGGGTAAAAGAACCAGTATTGATGGAATTAAAATAATACTCAAAAAAAACGCAATAAAAATACCAAACGAAACCAAAACACCCATTTCTCTTGCTCTAGGAAGTGAGTGGGAAAGGAGACATAAAAAACTAATCATAGTTGTTAAACCAGCTAAAAGTATAGGTATACCTACCTTGCGAATGGTTCTTTTTAGAATTTGACTCCTATCTCCTGATGGATCAGATTTTGAATATTCAAAATAATGAGAAATGATATGTATACCATAATTATTTGCTATTGCAACTAACATAACTGGAATTAATGTCCCAACAAATGCAAGGTCTAAATCAAGCCAACCCATAACTCCAAATGTCCATATAATTGATAGCCCAACAACGAAATAAGGTAAAAATACAGCAGTCCAACTTCGAAATGACAGCATAAGTAAAAAAATACCAAGACCAATAGCTATTGGAGTAAACACTCTCATGTCTCGCTGCATATTTTCAATAACTGTGGCGCGTGTTATAGGCAAACTGGATACATAAAATTTTTCAGGTGAATTAAAGCGATTTACTAATTCAAACACTGTTTTTCTAAATTCAAATTCATCATATTCAAATGAAGAATTTATCTGTCCAATAAAACACATTGTTTGAAAATCAGATGAAATCAAATTACCTATAAGGTCAGATTTATCTAATTTATCAAAAAATTCCCGATTAGTTTTTGAATCTACAGGTAGTTCAGTTAAAACTGGTTCTATACTAAACCCATTTTCATCTGGAATGATCTGTTTTTGATTAAAAATTGATGTAACCTTGCTTATTAAATCAATAGACTCCAAAGAATCATTGAATGCCGAAAGCTTTTTCAATGTTGAAGAAGAAAAAAGACTATCTGACTCGACCGCAATAATAATTATATCACTTCCAGAAAATAATTCGTCTATTCTCTCCATTGATTTAACAATAGGGTGTTCTCTCGGAAGACCGGATTTTACCCCTGGATCCATTTCTAGTTTAAAAATTTTCCATCCAAGTAATACTGTTAAAAGAATTACCCCAGCTATAATGCTCCTTGGATAATGGGCATCAAAGTCATGTAGTTTGGTTGAAATTCTTCTGAGATTCATAGTAAAAGAGATTATAAATTTAAGGGATTCATACTCATAATGGAATTTGTTCTCATATAATTATACTCTTTTCTAATATTTTATTGTGAAAGATAAATTACATAATTTTAACAATCCAATTATCCTATTGGGTAATGGTATTCCACCAAAAAATCCAGCTATTTTGAAAAAATTTAAAATGGCTAACTCAATAATTTGCTTGGATGGCGCAGCCGACAAACTTATTCGTATTGGATTGAGGCCCGATATCATATTGGGCGACCTTGATTCTCTCGCCAAGGATCAAGTAGAATACCCATGTGAATTAGTTCTTTTAGATGATCAATCAAAGAATGATCTTGAAAAATGCCTATCCTGGTGTTGCGCAATTGGAATAACAGAATTATCTCTTATAGGTTTTACAGGCGGGAGAGATGACCATACAATGAGTAATCTTTGGGTCATCTTATCATATGCTCATAAAATAAAGTTAGTTATTTATACAGATTATTCAACTATATATTGTGTGAAAAATAAAAGTTCATTTAAAACTCTTCCTGGACAGATAGTGTCCATAATAGCTCCAGATAAAGATATAAAAATCACCACAACAGGACTTGAATATCAAATCAATAATTCAAATTTAATATCACCGAGTAATGGAATAAGTAATGTAGCAAATAACAAAACCTGTACAATACAATCTACAGATTGGGTTTGGGTTTTTTTGAATCATACTAAATGAAATTACTCCATTTTATTGATTGGGGTATCATTGCTTCCTATCTCCTTTTTTTAATATGGATTGGAATAATAAAACAGAAAAATCAAACAAAGTCACAAAATAATTTTATACTATCTGGTAGAAATATTAGTCTCATTGGCTTTATTGCTACGCTTGTAACTACTTGGTATGGAGCAATACTTGGTATCGGAGAGAATACATTATTATATGGTTTCCAAACCTGGTTTATTTTTGCTTTGCCTTATTATATTTTTGCAATTATTTATGCAATTTGGGTTGCACCAAAAATAAGAGAACGAAAATTTCTATCAATCCCAGACCAATTTTATTCATGCTATGGTGAGTCATCTGGAATTATAGCAGCTCTTATCATAATTTTTTTATCAAGCCCAGCCCCATATCTATTAAGCCTAGGAATTTTGTTAAAATTTCTTTTTGGTATAGAGTTAGGATTTTCACTTATAATATCTGCTTTTTTTAGTACAGTTTATATATGGAATGGAGGATTTACGGCAGTTGTCAAAACAGATAAATTGCAGTTTATCCTAATGTTTTCTGGGTTTTCCTTACTATTTATTTTTCTATGGTATCAAATAGGTCACCCAATTGAAATAATAAAAAATCTGCCACAAAAATATGTAAAACCACTTGGAGGAAACTCACTGCAGTATGTTTTAGTATGGTTTTTTATTGCGGCTTGGACATTTGTTGATCCAGGTTTTTATCAAAGATGTGCAGCCGCAAAAAATCCTGTTGTAGCGAAAAAAGGAATTCTATTTGCAGTCTTTTTTTGGGGAATATTTGACTTTCTTACTATGGTATGTGGTTTATATGCAATAGGTAGAGTTACAGATGCTAATGCTTTATTATCTTATCCACTTCTTGCAATAAATATTTTACCTTTTGGCCTCCTAGGATTATTTATCACAGGAATTTTAGCAACTATTATGTCAACAATAGATTCATTGAGTTTGATTAATTCTATTACATTTGGAAGAGATATCCTTTGGAGGATTGAAAAAAACTCCACTAATTCCAATCCAGTTTTATTGATAAAAAAAAGTATAATTATTACATCATTTATTTCTCTTTGTCTTGCCTTTCTTTTACCTTCCGTTATAAAATTATTTTATGTTTTAGGTTCACTATTTATACCAGGTTTAATACTTCCTTTTATATTCACTTTTTCTAATGATACTTCAAAAGTTCCAAAACAACTCGCACTTAAATGGATAACTATGCCAGTTGTATTATCAATATTATGGTATAGTATTTCCCAGATTTTGAATAGTAATATTTTTGATATTGAGCCATTTTTCCCGGGTATGATTCTATCAATTTTATTTTTTATTTATATTAAATATAGGACACATCATGGCAATTGAAATTGAAAGAAAGTTTTTAGTAAAAAAGATTCCCTTTAATTTTGTTAAATATTCAGCAAAAATTAGACAGGGCTATATCATGATTGATAAGACTCAAGTCATTCGAGTAAGGGAAAAAGATGATGATTATTTTTTAGCCATAAAAGGTAATAAAATTGGAATATCTCGATTTGAATTTGAATATCAAATACCAAAAGAGGATGCTAAGGAATTATTTAAGAATTTTTGTCCTTTAGGACTAATTGAAAAAACACGCCATTATATTGAAAATGATAATCATACTTGGGAATTGGATGAATTTCATGGAAGAAATAATGGACTTTTTGTTGTTGAAATCGAACTTCAGTCAGAAAATGATAATTTTTCTATACCTGACTGGGTTGGCATAGAAGTAACTCAAGAAGAAAAATATTATAATATGAACTTAATTCAAAATCCATACGATACATGGCATTAATCTTCTTAGGAAAAACCCTTAAAATGTTGACTCATTAATAACCAAACTAATTGAAATTTTCTTTAATCTAAGACGCAAGGGATTTCCCAACCGAGCCAAGATCTGAAAAAGCTTCATCAAGCCTTTCTACCATTGAAATCTCTCCTGCTCTTAGCCATACTCTAGGATCATATTGCTTTTTATAAGGTGTATCATCAATAGGGTCAATCTGATATTTGAAAGCTTTTGAGTTTTCCTCTATATATTTCCCTACTGCTTTTGCATAGGCAAACTGGGTATCTGTATCAATATTCATTTTGAAGACACCATAAGAAAGAGCTTCTGCAATTTTTTCTTTATCCGATCCAGATCCTCCATGGAATACTAGATCCAAAGGTTTATTATCAGTTTTACAAGTCTGCTGCACAAGTTCCTGAGAATTTTTTAAAATTTCTGGACGTAGTTTTACATTACCCGGCTTGTAGACACCATGCACATTACCAAAAGAAGCTGCTAAACTGAAATGCCCTATAGGAGATAATAGCTGATAAGCACGTAAACAGTCTTCTGGTTGAGTATATAATTTCGGATTATCAGCTCCAATATCATCATCGGAACCAACTCCATCTTCCTCTCCACCAGTTACACCCAGCTCTATTTCTAAACTCATACCTATAGGTGCCATTCTTTGCAATAAACGATTACACTCTGATAAATTAAAATCAATATCTTCCGCTGAAAGATCCAACATATGTGATGAAAAAAGAGGACTCCCCGTTGCCTCAAAATGCTGCTCGCTATAACCTAAAAGAGCTTCCACCCATGGTATAAGTGCTTTATTGGCATGGTCTGTATGTATTACTACACAAATACCATATTTTTCTGCAAGAAAATGTATGTGACGTGCAGCAGATACAGATCCAAGCACTTTCGCCTCAAAGACATTTTCTAGACTTTTACCCGCATAAAACTGGCCAGCACTATTCGAAAATTGAATAATCACATCTGACTTATTTTTTGCGGCAGCTTCCATTACTGCATTTACTGAATTAGTCCCCACTACATTGACTGCTGGTAAGGCATATGCACCTTCCTTAGCTGCCTGAAGTAATGTCTTGTAGTCTTCCCCAGTAACAACACCAGGTTTTAATGAATATGACATGGTTTTTCCTTCTAATTAATGTTGTCCAATTTCGTCTAACATGGTTTTATACCAATCCAAAGAAGTATCAAAAGGCTTTCCACCTTTAATTCTTTCAAATTCTATTAGCCTTAAACTACTATTCTGATCCTCATCCAAACCGGCCAAGCCAGTTTCACCCTCTAATGCTCTTTTGGCTCCATAAAATGCAGATTTTTTAATTAAATCTAAATCTCTAGAGTTTGCTTTTGCAGACCGAGAAAAATATCCACTTTTCTGGACCAGAGTTTTTTCAGCTTCTAATTCAACAGAAAACTGATTTGCAAACCACTGACCAGGATTAATTTCATCGAGACGTACATGACCAAAAGCATCTCTAGGTACTTCATGACCTTTCTTTTCCATTTCTCTGATGATTGCATCTTGGCCTGCACCTTCACTTAGAAATATATTGACACTATCTTTTTCATCCATAAGCTTTCTTAAACGATTTACTTCATTTTGAAAATTGAAATCTTGCTCAGGAATATAGATAGCATCAACATCCCATTTTTCTTTTTCCACTAAAAGGGTTGGAAGAAATTTTCGTTTTTTCAAATGATCGCGATAATTCCTTGCTGTTTGTGCAGTTAACCAACCACAATGCCGACCCATAACCTCATGTATAATTAATTGACGACTACTAGTTGTATTTTCATTAGCAATATTTTGAAAAAATAACGCTCCTTGTTCTGCTGCTGTCCAAGCGCCTAATGTTTGTACTACAGGCGATACATCGTTATCAACAGTTTTAGGTAAGCCTACGACAGTCA
>CAZEER010000025.1:15546-25502 GCA_964511215.1 uncultured bacterium
GGAAATTTAATCGACTTCCCAAGTAAGAGTCCCTTATATCCATTCAAATAACCAATTAACTCGGCATCTGGAGCAAGAATATTATAACTATGTATTAGAGCTCCAATAGATGCTGAGAGGCAAGGAGCGATTCCACCTGCTGTTAAAAAAGCAATTCTCAATGTTTTTAAAACCCTTAAATATCTGGACGTTAAATTAAAAAAAAGATAAGGACTTAATTGGAATCAATTTCTGTTAATCCTAAAATATTTTTTATAACTTTAATCAAAATATGGAAAAGATACTCTGGAAACCCAAAAACCCTGAAAAAACACAAATGGCCCAATTGATGAAGCATATCAATAAAAGCTATCAAGTTAATTTAAAAACATATGATGAATTACATCAATGGTCAATCGATAATATTCCGGACTTTTGGAAAGAAGTATGGAATTACTCAGGTATATTACATTCTCAATCTTTTGAAGAAGTGGTAGATGATATATATAAGATGCCTGGTGCAAATTGGTTTAAAGGTGCAAAATTAAATTTTGCACAAAATTTACTGAAATATCGTGATGATAGACCCGCCATTCATTTCATATCTGAAGAAAAATCTTTAAAAACAATAACATATAAAAACCTATTCTACGAAGTCGAAAAACTAGCACATTCGCTAAAAAATATTGGTGTTAAAAAAGGTGACAGAATTGTTGGATTTATCCCCAATATACCAGAAGCAATAATTGCAATGCTTGCCACTACATCTATTGGTGCAATTTGGAGCTCAGTATCACCTGATTTTGGAGTTAGAGGAATTTTAGACCGTTTTGAACAGATTGAGCCAAAATTGATTTTTACAACAGAATCCTATTCATATAATGGAAAAACATTTGATTGCCTAAAAAAATTGGGTGAAACTTTGGAAAATCTCCCTACCGTTGAAAAAGTAATAGTTGTAGGATATTCAAAATCTAATCCAGTATTTGGAAATTTAGACAGATGTATTTTATATAATGATTTCATTTCTAATGCACCAAAGCCGATTGAATTCGAGCAACTTCCATTTAATCATCCAGTTTATATCATGTATTCATCTGGTACAACAGGGGTTCCTAAGTCAATTGTTCATTCTTCAGGTGGTACTTTAATTCAACACCTAAAAGAATTTTATTTTCACTGTGATATGAATAGAAGCGATTGCATCTTTTATTTCACAACTTGTGGTTGGATGATGTGGAACTGGCTTATATCTTCATTAGCTATTGGTTCAACCTTAGTATTATATGATGGATCACCTTTTTACCCTGATGGCAATACTTTGTGGAAAATGGCAGATAAACTAAAAATTACTATCTTTGGTACAAGTGCAAAATTTATTGATGCCTGTCGAGACGCTAAAATAAAACCAAAAAAATTTGCACGATTAACTCAATTAAGAACAATCTTATCAACTGGATCTCCTTTGGCTAGTAAGAGTTTTGATTATATTTATGAAAATATTAAAAAAGATCTTCTTGTAGGGTCTATATCTGGGGGAACTGATATTATATCATGTTTTGCCATAGCAAACCCTATGTTACCTGTTATCCGAGGAGAAATACAGTGTGTTGGCTTAGGAATGAATGTTCACTCTTATAATTCTAATGGAGAATCTATGATCCATGAAAAAGGGGAACTTGTTTGCACTCTGGCATTTCCTTCAATGCCAATCTATTTTTGGAACGATTCAGATGGAATGAAATTCTATGATGCGTATTTCAAGACCTATAAAGATAAATGGCATCATGGAGATTTTATCAGAATTTCAGATATTGGAAGCGTTAAAATATTTGGTAGAAGTGATGCTACCTTAAATCCTGGTGGTGTTCGTATCGGAACCGCAGAGATTTATCAAATAGTAGATACAATAAAATCTGTTGAAGATAGTTTAGTTATTGGCCAAAATTGGAAAGGAGATCAGAGAATAGTATTATTCTTAAAGATGAAAAATAATACTAAACTAAATGCAATTACCAAAAAAGAAATCAAATTAATCATCAAAAAAAATTGTTCTCCTAGACATGTACCCTCAATCATATTAGAGACTAAAGGGATTCCCTACACAATGAATGGAAAAAAGGTTGAAATAGCAGTTAAAAATATTATACATGGTAAACATGTTACAAATAAAGAAGCTTTGGCTAATCCAGAAATATTAGATTATTATTATAATATTCCAGAATTAAATAGCTAATCTAATCCGTATAACTTATCCAAAAGATCAACAACCCGATTTGAATAACCCCATTCATTATCGTACCAGTTCAGTGTCTTAACATAGTTCCCTCCTATCACTCTTGTAAAGGGAGCATCGAAGATAGATGAATGAGGATTCCCAATAATATCTGTAGATACTACTGGAAGAGTTGAATAATCAAGTACATGTTTTAGAGGACCCGATTCTGAAGCATCTCTAACAGCTTCATTTATATCATCTGTCGTTACCTCTTTTTGTAATCTAATATTAAAATCTACAACTGAACCATCAGGGACTGGCACTCTCATAGCAATACCATCAAGTTTTCCATTTAGTTCAGGTAGCACCTTACCCACAGCTCTGGCGGCTCCAGTGGTAGTCGGAATAACATTTTCGGCTGCCGCACGGCTGCGACGCCAATCTGAGTGAGGTACATCGGCCAGTCTTTGATCATTTGTATAAGCATGTATAGTATTTATAACGCCCAATTCAATTCCAAATGCATCATTTAATACCTTTGCCATAGGTGCTAAACAGTTGGTCGTGCAGGAAGCATTGGACACAATTCGATGACTCTTATTTAAACCACCATCATTAACTCCTAAAACGATTGTATAGTCTATTTCATCCTTTGCTGGTACTGTTAAAATAACACGTTTAGCTCCTGCAACAATGTGCTTTTCTAGGTGCGCGCGTGTACGGAAAATACCAGTTGATTCTATAACAATATCTATCCCGAGGTCGCTCCATGGAAGACATGAGGGGTCGCGTTCTGCAATTAATTTGACTGATTGAGACCCAGTTCTTAATATATCTCCTTCAAGTGTGACTGATGCAGGGAAACGGCCCATAACAGTATCATACTTAAGTAAATAGGTTAGAGCATCTTTGTCAAAAATATCATTGATTGCCATAACCTTTATATTTTTTTTAGAATTTAGGATACGAAATACCGAACGTCCTATCCTACCAAACCCATTAATTGCTACCTTCAAAATTCCTCCTCTAACTTTGAATATGCATCAACCACTTCGAGTATTCGTTTTGAGAACCCCCATCCATTATCATACCAACATAATGTCTTTAATAATTCGTCTTTTGTAAGCATTGTAGCTTTTTCATCAAACACCATTGTTTCTTCTCTGCCACACACATCACTCGAAACTATAGGGTCTGATGTGTATCCTACAATTCCTTTTAATCTATTATTCGAGTACTCTTTAATTGCATTATTGACATCTTTAATATTTGGTATATTTCTTAGCTCAGTTGTTAAGTCAACACAGGACCCATTGGGGACAGGAACATTAAAGGCAATACCATCAAGTTTTCCTTTATATTGTGGCATAATTTTTTCGACAAGAGCAGGCGATAAAGTAGTATTGGGAATTATATTTTCTACTGCTGAACGGCTTCTCCTCAGATCAACACCTGCAACGTCTGCTAAAGGTTGATCTGCTGTGTAAGCATGAACAGTCGTCATCATTGCACGCTCCAATCCAAATGCTTCATCTAACATTTTTATCATTAACGCTAATACTTGAGTTGTTGAAGATGTTGTTGATACTATTTTATCATCTAAAGATATTTCAGATTCATTAATCCCGGGGATAACATATCTATCAATAGTATCCTTTGGATTTCTTGTTAAGAAAACTCTTTTCGCTCCCGATTCCAAGTGCAAACCAAGCTTATTGCTAGTTAAAAAACGTCCCGTTGCATCAATCACAACATCCGCTTCCAATGCATCCCAGGGTATTGTTCCTGGTTCTCCACCACTAATTACTCGGACACGCTGATTCTTTACTATCAGATAATTCCCATCAAGTTTCACTTTGTCCTTTATAGGTCCATGTATAGAATCTCTTGAAAGCAGATATTGTAAAATTTTAGGTGTCCCAAAATCACTAATTGCTACAAAATTATATTGAGGATTATCATAGCCCAATCTAAAAAGGTTGCGACCAATTCTTCCGAACCCATAAAGGGCTATATTTATTTTTTTTGACATAGTTTTTTTATTTGCTAAAATATTAAATACTCATTATCAATATTACATAATTACAAAATATATAGTTATAACTAATTTTCAAAATAGAAAGTAAAATAGTAATGAGCTGAAATTTATTAAATATTTTCTATTATTATATTAATTATATTAATTAAAATGAATTAATATCAAAATAAATAATAAAATATTACCTCCTATTTCATTTTCTTCCTGTCTGAGTGTATCCAAGTGCACCATACCTATCATTTAAAACTATTACTCCATCCATTTCTCTATTTGAACCAATATATGATGTCGGCTCTTCATATTTATTGAATGTTTGGACATAACCGTTTTCATCTTTCCCTGTCCCAAGATATAGTGTTCTTTTTTGATCTTGATTGTAAGTAGTAATAAATCCACCATTACCATCATCCATAATTGTAATAGAATTAACAACAACATCACCTAAATTTCCATTTTCAGGTGTCTCACCAGTTGCTCCGATAAAAACAAAAAATAATATGGTACTAAGAATACCAATCAATAAACTTTTTATATCAATAACTCTCATGATAACTCCTCATATAATTTTTAATTTTTTCTATTTATAAACTTATTTTATCTAATTATTTTTTTTCAATTGTTTTTGATAATCCACCATTTTTTCAATTTTAGAATTTTGGCTTAAACCTTTCGTATTAAATTCTTTGTGCCATTCTTCTTTCGCATAAAGGATTCTCAAAATTAAAATAGCCGTATAGGAAAAAAGAAAAAAGATGTATGTAACAATATGAATAACATTATCACGGTCAATCAAAAATAGAAAAATGAACAAAAATAATGGCATCCAACGGATTAGTTTTTGAATTAATATTAACACTCTATCAATTCAAAGTATGTTCAACAAATTTAAGCATTTTTTTTTGTTTTGATAAATAACCTAATCGTGTTTCAATATTTAGATATCTTACATTATTTCTTAACGCTTCCCACGATAGACTTCCATCATCATGCTCGGGAAGTTTATTTTGCAAAACAACATTATATGGTCCATTAGAAAGTTTATCATAATCCTGTGGGTTCGTACATATTATAAAGTCTCTGGGGTTTTCATTAGATTTTATTGATGACTTTTGGCTTTTATCTTTTTCTTTAAAAACATTATACCCACGGAAATTATTATGAACTGATATTAATAGCCCTGTATCATCTGGTAGTAAAATATTAAGAAATTTCTTTCTACCCTCATCAATCTCATCCAAAGATCTTTTTAAAACTTCTCTGGACCATCCCGGTTTAAATTTTCTTAGAGCATGGTATGCTCCTGATCTAGAAAAAATTCTATTTGGATCCACAATAGTTGATTTATATGGAATTTCACGATTCTTATTTTGAATAAAAAATGCCACCCCCTGGAAATGACCTATATGATGTTCTAGAGCCATTCTTGCTGTTTGCTCATCACCATGCAGCCAAATATAGCGATTGGGTGATTCTCCATTTTTAATTAATTTAAATTCTACGCCCGCAAAAAAAATTGAAGACTTGTAGTCGAATTTTTTATCGATTTCTGAACCTATGATAAATGATACAATAGATAGATATAATAATTTATTTAACAAAAATCGCCTTTTGAATTTTTGATTCTACGCCTATTGCTAGTTTAATAAAATAAATACCACTTGAAAATTCGCTCGCATTCCATTCTACAATATGTGCTCCTGGTGAACGATAAATATTGTTTCGCATTATTATATTTCCCAAAATATCATAGACCATAATATCAACCATACTAGCTTTAGTAATATTAAATTTAATTTTTGTTAAAGGATTAAATGGGTTGGGATAATTTGGGTATAAAATAAATTGTTCCGCATATATCTGCTTTTTATCAGTTTCTAAAGTAATACTATGACAGTTATCCAAATCCCAGCCATTTAAGGGGTAAACATCCGATGACTCTGGAGGACAAAATTGAAAATAATTATGGTGAGCATATATTGGCGTCCATGAGGATGTATCTGCACTGTGATCCCTAAAAAGTTGCCTCCCATTATCTGCTGTATTACCATATAATACATTACCCAAAGTAATTGACCCACCTAAAATAGGCCAGGATGGGGTATCAACATATATTCCACCACCAAAATAACAATAACAATCACAATCCCCACTTACAGAATTATTATATATTTCATTAGTGAAAATATGTGGATATGAATCACCAATAATTGCAATTCCACCACCTGCACCTCCACAAGAACCGGCACTATTTCCTTGTATAATATTTCTATCTATTACTGGGCTAGAATCCTCAATTAATATTCCACCACCATATTCATTTGAATTACCATTTTGTATTGTAAAACCTATGAGAATAGTAGATTGATCCTGCCCACCATTAATAGTCACTACAGTACCCTGATTATTGCCGTCCAAAATAGATTTTTCTATATTGTTTTCATCATAACCACTGTAAATCAGTGCTGACAAAGTAATATTTTTATCTAGAAAATTGATTTGTCCTGTGAAAGTCCCCGGATCTACAATTATAATATCACCATCACTTGAATTATCAATTGCACTTTGAATTGTTGGATAATCTTGGGTTACTCTTATTACATCAGGCCCATTATTCCCTCTATAATCAAGAATCATATTAATTAAATAATTATAATCTGCAGGATTATCGGGGTCTAAAGTAGTAATGTTAAATTGGGATATAAGGTTTCCATCTCTATCTAAAAAATATGTGCTTCTCTGTACTGCTCCATAATCCTGCCATACTGGATATCCATTTTCCTCCACATCTTCTACCCAAGGTAAGATACGGCCATTAATCATTCCTTCTAGATTGCCGTTAAACTCATCTTTGCCTACACCAATTATATTTACATCATCTATGCCCATGGCAATTAAATCATTGTAAATCAAATTTAAGAAGCCAAACCTGCTCCTACAGGTTCCTCAGTATTCATGCCCAAAAAAAATAATACAAATATTTCCTAAATAATCATCTGGCCCAATAACCTCTCCAAAAGTATCCGAGTTTGGATTTAGATCTTCTAAATTAAAATCACCTTGGCCATAAACAAACATAATTACAATTAGATATAAACTAAAAAATTTATTCATCCTTATCTTCTTTTATTCTATACCAAAGAGCCAAGATAAGTGAACCAACTATAAATATTACAATTATGACAAATACAATTAGTTTTAAGTTCATTTTAAAATGTTTCTCAAATATTCTATTATAAATACAAATTTCAATCTGAGGTTTTAATTTATGTTTTAATTCTTCTTTTATAATTTACAAATTAAAAAAATAATTATTCCCATATGAGAATTTTAGTTTTTGGAACAAAATGAGATAACTTTTCTACTAGTGATGCTAAAACTTTAGTCCTGATTTCTTTATCTGGTGCCACCACTCCATTTCTTACCGAAAAATTACTGTAAAAAATATCCGATCTTGGTTCGCGTTTACGGATTCTTTTATAATAGTCTTTATTCATTCTAAATACACCAATAGTAATATCTATTAATTTATCAGTGTCAATTTGGCTAAATATTTTTTCAAAAAACCGGCAATAAATTATATACCAATCTTTGACAATTATTATGGGATCAAAACATAATCTCACTTTCCACCCTTTATCAAGAGCCATTATAACAGACTTTAATCTTTTTTCCAAAGGAGGTGCACTATTTTCGTAATACTCACTTATATACTCTGGTGAAAGTGTCCAACTCAAAATAACATTATCTGAAGGTTGCATATCTTTAATTGCAGAAAAAAGAGCACTTTTAGTTCGGATTTCAATGTATAAGTTTTTTGTTTCCGCAGCGAAATTTATCCAACGCGATGTTAATGGAAAAATATTCTCCATTGCCATAAGGTCTGTGTTATATGATACCGATACAAACATAGGTTTGGAAGGATATTTAAGATTATTTATTTGCTTCCTGATCTCATTCATGAAATCATCATCATTAACAAAAATCACTATATTACCACTAGTATACATTCCTTGTAAAAAACAATAATCACAATTATATAGACAATTTAAAATTGGAGTATTATAAAATTTATTAGGCGTTCCATAATCTTGGATCATTTCGGATAATGGATAAAGTAGCGGAGCTGTTTTTTTAGCTAGAATCAGCTTCATTGATGCCTTTTGAATCTGGAAATCTTGTCCTGTGCGATTAAATATATCTTTATAATGTTCTACCTCTATTATCTTTGATCGATGAAATTTTGATAATGCGAGATTAGATAGTGGATAACCAATCGCTCTATTTTCAATATATAAGTGCGAAAAATTAGGTAGTAAGTTTTCCACAGATATTTTTGAAAATTTTATTTCGCTCAAATTTTGAGACAGGTTTAAGAACATCAATTCTAGGGAATGACAAATCTGGGTTTTTGAGACGGAAACCCTTTGATATTCTGAATAAATTTACACATTGCGTTTGAGTGAGTGATAAAGTGTCAGCAACTTGTTTAATCCATTTTTGATCTTTATTTTTTAATATAATTGGGTGGAGTTCTCTTAGTTTTTTAAACTTATCCAATATGCTTTTAATAATTGTTATTTTAGGTATCAAAAGAGACGATATAGTGTGCTGATTTAAATCAAACTTATCAAAGTTCAAATAGTCAGATACGACTTTTAGAAACATTAAATTATGAATTGGGACTATCTTAGAACAAACTCGGAATATTTCAGATGCTTCCATATCTATTAAAGTGTCATACTTACTACCACCACTAGTAATAGTCTTATCAACTGTTGTCAGTGATTTTTCATCAAACGAATGGTGGACTAATATATCTGGGTAAAATGACCTTCCTAAGGATTCATCGATGATTTTATTTATCAAATAGATTTGGCCTACCTTCGAAATGTTTTTTTTCCCTCCAGCTATTCCTATATTAATAAATTGGATATCTAAACCTCTAACTGTATCAGAAAAAATTCCTATTCTTTTACTAATATTTCTTTTACCAACACCAGTGCCAATTAAATAAATATCATTTCTAGAAAATACAGGAAAATTGAATTTTTTTTCCCTCTTCAGGTCCAAATATTGGATTAATGGTAAAGATTCTGCTTTAAGTGCCGTAAGTATACACTGCATATCTCATATCTTAAAAAAAAGAAAATCTGACAATCTTCTTTTTAGGTTTATATTTTGACTTCCAGGGTTTTTTACCTTCCCAAGATAATTTTAATCCTTCGAGCCTACCTTCAGGGCCAGGCATAAAACGACTTTCCTTTTCTTTTTTTTGCATATCCAAACTAATAGACTCAAGAATTAATTTTTTTGTTGAAATAGATAACCTATCAAAATCTTCATATATTATATCTCTCCCAAACCGCATGCCTATAGTTTTTAATAGTTTACCAAAATAATAAATAGAAATACCACTTCCTATTCCAATGCCAAGATCTTCAATATTCAGGTATGCTGTTCCTAATTGCCCTGCAGCGCCAAGCCCTGCTGTTGAAGCTAATATTAAAGTCCCAAAAAGAATAAAAGGTGAACCACAATATTTATATGATTTTTCAGCATAGCGTACTTCAACAAGATTCTTTACAGGAACTGTCATTAAAACCACTTCATCATCCATGAATATTACTTCTCTATCTACTATACTAAAAAAATTTGAAGATGTAAAAATATCATTTGAATTAGTAAATAATTGCACACGTTGGGCATCTAAGATTGAACAAA
>CAZEER010000025.1:25602-28158 GCA_964511215.1 uncultured bacterium
ACCATTTGATAAAGAATCAGTTCCTAAAACAGTTTTAAATCTATCAAAAGCTAGTAAATTCATTTTATGACACTTGGGCTGTAAATCCTTAATATTTTTTTTATAGTATTCAATTACTCTTGGTATAGTTAAAAATGCAGACATATCCTTGGTACCTTGCCATTGAAAATCTTGAAGAAATACAGAAGGTGTGGGATCATTGCCGTCCTTCCCCCAACTATAAATAAGTGGTTTCATCCAGCTCTGATGTTCTTTTTTTACAAATAAGAATGAAGTACCCTTTGGAGCACATAACCATTTATGTAGCGCGCCTGTATAAAAATCACAACCTAATTCATGAATATTCAAATCAATATGTCCAGGAACATGAGCACCGTCAACAATAGTTATGATACCTTTTTCATGAGCAATATCAATAATTTTTTCTATTGGGAAAACTAGAGCAGTAGGGCTTGTAATTTGAGATATAAATATCACACGGGTTTTTGGTGTTATTCCTTCAGAAAAACATTTCACAAAATGATCCTCTGATTCTAGATGCAATGGGATTTTCTGCTGAATTATCCTCGCTCCTGTTTTTTTACTCCAAGCTTTCCATGCCCTTACCAAAGCACCATATTCATGGTCTGTCATCAAAACTTCATCATTTGGTTGGATTCCCAGATTGTAGATAATATTTGAAACTGCAGTAGTTGGGTTTTGAAAAAATATTAATTCGTCCTCAGAACAACCTAAAAAATCTCCTAATGCAATTCTCGAATTTCTTAATGCAGGATACAATTCCTTTTGAAAAAATTGGACTGGCTGAGACTCCATCTTATTCTGCCAAAACTGATACTCTTCAAATATAGATTTAGGGCAAGCACCATAAGACCCATGGTTCAAATAAATTATATCATTTTCAAGTAGAAAAGTATCCTTAATCGCAATCATAAAATTAAACTCTCTCTAAACTCATTAAAATGGGAGTGGTTTCATTTTTCTGAAACCATAATAAAAAATTAAAATATGAATCAAACCAATGGCCTCAAATCCAAGAACATACCAAGGCCATTCACCAATAATCATTGGGTTATTTACTAATGGGCGTTTTGATAGATACATATAATTTGCATCTAGAATATAATTTATTAATACAATGATTATTAGTAAGACCTGACACATGATAAATACATTAAGCCACGATTTATCACGAACTCTGTAACCTTCTACAACAGCCAAGAATATAGGTACTAAAATAATTCCCGAGTGTCCCGCATAATATTCAAATATTAAAAAAGTTGTTTCACCATGGTTCAATTGAGGTGTTAAAAGTCCATGCAGTGCCCCTGGAACACCAATCAAAGCCAAAAATTCGAACCCATGTTGATTTGGTTTCCACATCAGGATCGCTCCTAATATCCCCGATATACCACATAAATGTATTGGTAGAGATGTCTTAATTGTCCACAAATCTAATTTTGATAGATAGATCTGTTGCCAACATTCTAGACCAATAATGAATAGGCCTATACCAACCATTAAAACACGTCTTTTATCAGGAGGTATACGAATCCCAACTTGAATTATCATTACTGAGATTATTATTGCAATGATGATTCCTTTCCACCAAACAAAGGAAAATAAACTAATAACAGAAGGTGAAATCATTAATATATTAAAAACGTCTAGATCTTTTTTTCAAAATAGTAGCCTGTTCAATCAAGTTAGAGACTAAGCTATCTGTTAATGATTTTGAAAAAAGATAACTGGGGATTTTTTGAATATCCTGCATTGTTATTTTATAATATTCAATTGCAGGATATTGTAATGATAATTTAATATTTTCTCGATCACCCTCTTCCCAATCTACTTTGAAAACATCAAATATTAATTGGACTAAAGTAATTTGTTCCCTTTGCGACAAACCTATAAGATTTAGTTTAACAAAAAATTTTCCCATCGCAACCTGCAGACCTGTTAAATATCCAGAGCGTGGTAATTTTTTCCTATAATCTTGTTCAAACTCAAGGTCTACTTTCAACAATTTTAGAATATTAAATATATATTCTATACCCTTGTGCCTTGGTGTCGGGTCATTGTATTGTTTTGGTAATAAAATTTCCGGATCATCAATAAAATAATTTATTCTTTGTAAATAATTTGTTATTAAACCTGAATAAAAACCACGCATTCTCTGAGTAATCATTGTTCTCTTTTGCTTAGATAAGATCATGAAATAAATTGCATCTTTTAGAATAGGAGTTATCTCTTCAATCAAATTATTATCTGTTAGATTATTTGTATCAAGGAAAGATATTTGCTTATCAATGCTATAATTACGTAATGGACTATTTTTATGCTTTAATGAGGTCTTTAGTTTCTCTACATTATTTTCGTAAGCTATATCAATATCCTCAAGTACCACATCAGGATTGTATTTATCACGTAATTGCTGAGTCGTTAATAAATTTTTCATGTAGGGCTAAATGTAGTGGTGGATGATAATTTAAAGCAATGAAGCAAAACTTATTACTTTAATAAAAGAATTTTCTGTGTTTCAACTGATTTCCCATG
>CAZEER010000026.1:0-27824 GCA_964511215.1 uncultured bacterium
TTCTTTTGCCATTTTTTTCTCCTTATAGTACTGCTAGTATGTCGCTTTCGCGCATGATTACATAATCAGTTCCGTCAAAGGCAACTTCACTACCGGAATACTTTCCGTATAATACTTTGTCACCATTTTTAACGGTCATTTCTATTAGACTACCTGCCTCACTTACCTTACCAGGTCCAGCAGCAACAACAGTACCTTGCTGAGGTTTTTCCTGGGCGGTATCAGGTAGTATAATTCCTCCTGCAGATTTATCTTCTGCTGGAGCAGGCTCTACAACCACACGGTCAGCCAGTGGCTTCAGACTTAAACCCATTTTACAACTCCTTCATATCAGTTGATTTATTAATTAAACGATATCTATAAAATCGGCGGCGAACTTAACTAATTGAAACCATCATTTACAACAATTCAAAATCACGCCACACTTACTTAAACATTACAAATAATATACCAATCAACTAAATATTTCATTTTGTATGAGAACTTTTAATTTTTACGCAATATTGGCATACTTTTAATTATTACAAACCTGTCGATCCAAAACCACCAATTCCTCGATCGCTTTCAGTTAAAGAGTCTACTAATTCATAATTTACTG
Source organism: uncultured bacterium (assembly GCA_964511215.1). GTDB lineage: Bacteria > Fidelibacterota > Marinisomatia > Marinisomatales > UBA1611 > CAZEER01. The sequence goes on from CAZEER010000026.1 coordinate 599, forward strand.
GGCTTCCATCCATTGCAACCAGTTGAAATAATCTTTGACCTGGCATAACAGTATATGACTCGCCTTTTACATTATCAACGGCAGCCATAATTTCACCTCTATACCCCGCATCAATTAAACCAATAGAATTACACAAGCGTAAAGGAGTTTTGGATATGCTAGACCTTGGCATAAGAAAGTATGGTTTATTTTCTAAATTTTCACAGGAAATTCCTAAATGAATTCTTACCGTTTTATTAGCTTCAATTATTTTTTTCTCTACTATAAATAAATCCAAGCCAGCATCACCTGGATAAAAATGCCCATGGTTTTCATACATAATTTTAATTGTTTCACTAAATGTTTTCATTTTTAAATGCATATCTATTCTTCTAGTTTTATTAATTTATTTAGTTGTCCTATATGTTGAGGATTTGATCCACAACAAATACCAATAACATATGGATCTTTCATCAAAATAGATTTTATACCATCAATGAAATTAGGTTCATCGATAATTTCAAAATAATCATTTTCATATTCTGTTATCCCAAGATTAGGATAAGCACCCCATTGACCTTCCCAATGATTACGAAATTTTTCACAAGTTCTGAGAGTTGTATTCATCTGATTACAGTTTGTTAATAAGCATTCAACTGAATATAATTTTAAAAGACTAAAAACATCATTGATATTTGTCCCATCCAAAATTGTATCGTGATCTTTCATAATAATGCTTATCCAAAAACCCATGTCATAACTTTTTCCCAGAGAAAATGCGCTCTTTATTTCTTCATAATTTCCCATAGTTTCAAAAATTACAAAATCCACACCTGCATCAATAATCCATTCCAATGTTTCACCATATATATCATCTGCTATATGTCTTCCAGGGAATTTCTCAGGACGATAACAATCGTCAATAGATGTAATAGACCCTGCAATCTTAACATTACTTTCTTTCACTTGGTGCGCACATTCAACCGCCTTGTATAGGCTATTTCTTGCAAGATCTCTTGAATCTTTTAAAGATGATCCAGTTTTTTTATAAGTCCATGTTGTAGTTCTAAAAGTATTAGTTGTTATAACATCTGCGCCTGATAAGATATAATCCCTATGAATATCTTTTACTATTTCAGAGTGAAATAAATTTGCATTAGCTGACCATACTGGAAGAGGTATTTCTACACCTCGATTTATTAATTCAGTTCCCATTGCTCCGTCAAGTAATATAGGTTTTTTTATATTCATTTATTTATAGATGTTAAAATTTGATAGATTATTATTCCAAATAAAAATATTCCCAAGCCAATTGATGATTCAACAAAGGATGCACAAAAAGAATAATATAAAATATAAATATTTATAAACAGATAGATTAATGGCGGTAAAGGATAGCCCCAAACTTTATATGGTCTATTGAGATTTGGATTATTTTTTCGAAGAAGAAAAAGTGAAATAACAGTTAAAGTTGTTGTAATAATCAGAGCAATACCTGCATACATTAACACTTGCTCAAAAGATGAAGTAATTATAAAGATATACGATAGACAAAGTTGTAGCCAAAATGCTATGATAGGTATATCATGTTTATTTTTATTTTTTAAAAAATTTAAGGTTTTATGATCTTCCCCCATAATTTGAATAATTCTTGGACCAATATAGATATAACTGCTAACTGTTGATAAAAGAAGTATTGATATACCTAATCCAATAATTTTCGCACCAATCTCTCCAAATATATTAATTCCTGAGATATAACCCACATCAACCTTTCCTAACATTGAATCGATAGGTGTTGTATATAGAAAGATGTAATTCAATAACACATATAAAAACATTACTAAACCAGTAGAAATAATCATTGCCTTAGATATATTTTTTTGAGGATTCTCTATCTCCCCTGAAATGTATATTGCAGAGTTCCAACCAGTGTAAGCATACGAAACCCAAACGAGGCTCACAGCAAAATTTGAGCTCAATATTATTCTCAAATCTCCCTCAATTGGTAGAATAGATAAAGATTGAGGTTGTGCAACTAAAAATCCAAAAAATATGAAAATTAAAATTAATCCAATTTTTATTCCTGTTAAACCATCTTGGAAAACCAATCCCCATCTGATACTACTCATATGCAAAAAGTGAAGTCCTGCTAAAACTCCACAGGCAATATAAGCTTGGTTTAGAATAGGAAAAACAGCAGATAGGTAACTACCTAATGCCATTGCAGCTAATACTGCGGGGGCGGTAAAACCCACAGTTGCAGAAACAATACCTGCTGCAAAACCAATTGAAGGATGGATAGTAGAACTTAAAATATGATATTCCCCTCCAGACCTTGGCAAGGCGGTTCCTAGCTCACTATATGTTAAAGCACCGCATAAAGCTACGACTCCTCCAATAATCCAAAGCATCAACAATGGAAATATTGATTGGATCTCAATTAGCTGAAAACCCAAACTCGTAAATACACCCGTACCAATCATGGATGCAACCACAAAAGAGGCAGCTGTCCATCGAGAAATATGGCGACCTGTTAATGCGGTCTTCAATTGATATCAGGATCTATAAATATTAAAAGCTAAAAGAAACCAACCAATAATTAAACATAGACCACCAATAGGTGTAATAGCACCAAGCCACCTTACATTTGTTAAGACTAATATATATAGAGTACCAGAAAATATAACAATACCAGTAATCATAAAGTATATGGGTAGTAATAATAAATTATGGTCTAGATAGTTTAAAAATCCTATTATACTAATTAAAAATATGCCTAATGCATGATACATATGATAACGCACAGCTGTCTCGAAAATAGCTAAATCCTCACTAGAGACTTTATACTTTAGACCATGTGCACCAAAAGCACCAATTAATACAGCTACCCCTGCCAATATTGCACCAATAGTCAGCCACAATTTCATCAACTATATAGATTTTTTAACAATTGTTCGAATAGGATAGGGAATTTCAATTCCTTCCTGAAAAAACCTTTTGTGTATATTTTTTATAAATTCATGAATAATTGGATTTTGGTCACCATACTTATTTCCACGAAAATATACTGCTAAATCAATACTTGATTCTCCAAAACTTCTAAATTTGAATGATGGCTCAGAATCTTTGTTAATCTCCTCCATTTTAGTAGCAAGATCGTTTGCTACTTCCATAACAACTTTACCTACTTGGTCAAGATCTGAGCTATATCCAACACCCAAAGGAATTTTTACAGAAAAAGAAGGATCCACACTATCATAATTTTTAATTATAGCAGATGATAATTTTGTATTTGGAATATGAATGATATTATTTGATCTCTCAAGCATTTTAGTATTCCGCCAAGTGATATTCTGCACATAGCCCATTTCGCCTGAATCCAAACTTATAAAATCCCCTGGCTGAACTTTTTTACTTAATAAAATATGTAGGCCTGCAAAAACATCAGATAATGTATCTTTGAGTGCAAGAGATACAGCTAGACCTCCAACACCCAATGCTGTAAGCATCGGCGCTATCGATATATTAAGGGTATCCAATATAATCAAAAGACCGATAGTGTAAATTGTAATTCGTACAATATTTGTAAAAATTGTTGTAGATGGGAAGCCACCATCTTGTTCCTTTGACCAAAGATTAAAAAATCCCAATATAAGGTTTGCTGATGTCTGAGTAACAGATGCGATAAGAATAATTTTTAAAATTATAGAGAGATATACTGTATATATCTTTGACAAGGGTAAATCATTTAAAACTATGAAAAGTCCTAACAGAAAAAACCACACGACAATTTGTGATTCCATTGCATAAACAATTACATCATCTCCTTGCCATTTTGATTTTTCTACAATTTTTTTTATCCTTGAATGAAAAATATTTTTTACTATTAAGCCAAAAATAATAAATCCTAAAATAATACTAAAAGGTGACAATAAATTTTCATAAAAGAATGAATTATTAAACATTTTGCTTATAGATATCATTTTAATCAAATTTCACAGAAACCAGCTTTGATATTCCTTTCTTTTCTTGAGTCACTCCATACATATAATCTGCTATTTCCATTGTGAGTTTATTATGTGTCACAATAATAAACTGTGTCTCATCACAAAACTTTGCTAATACACGAGTGAATTTGTGAATATTAACATCATCTAAAGGTGCATCCACTTCATCTAATATACAATAAGGACTTGGTTTTACCTGATAAATTGCAAAAAGGAGTGAAATTGCGGTAAGAGCTTTCTCTCCACTAGACAATAGTCTCAATGTTGCATTTCTTTTTCCTGGGGGATGAGCATCAATCGCAATATCTGCTTCTAAAGGATCTGGATCACCAACAAGTTTCAACGTTGCATCGCCTCCATCAAAAAACAGATTAAATAATTTTTCAAAATTAGATTTAATCAGATCGAAAGCCTCCTGAAAACGTTTTCTCGCAACTGTATCTATCTTACGTATTGTCTCTAGCAGATTTTTTTCTGCTTCAAATAAGTCATCTCTTTGAGTGGACAACAACTCAAAGCGTTTTATTTCATCATTATATTCATCCTGCACAGCCATATTAACAGGGCCAATATTTTCTAGACTCTTATGCATTTTTGCAATTTCAAGCTCAAGTTGTTCTTCTGACTGATCAACAACTAGATTTTCAGGGATTTCTATATTATATCTATCTGAAATACGTTCATTTATAAGTTGAATTTTTTGTTCAGTTTCGGTCGCTTCAATTTCAGTATTTTTTAAATCTTCAAGAATCTGCTCTCTATCTTGCTGCTCATTTGAAATCCGTAACTGTATTTCTTCCATATTCTGATAAGTTTCTCTAAAAACAGATTGTTTTAAATCTATGATAGAACGCTGTTTCTGGATTTCTGCATTAATTGAATCAAGTTTTTTTTCACTGGAAGTTATATCATCATCCAAATATTTTTTCTTTTCTTTTAATTCACAAATTTCATTTAGAATAGACTCTTGCCTATTTTTTAATTCTTCTGATGTTTCATTTCCAGAAGTCTTTCTGAATTTTAATTGATCTCTTCTTGATTCTAACTCAATAAGTTTTATTCTTGAGTCTTGAAGTTTTTGTTGATAATCGTCTCTATTGTTTCTTGCAATAAGCACTGTATCATTAGATTGGTTAATTCGTTTTTCAAAGGAGGTTAGGTTTTTATCTGCTTTTTCTATTGCAGGTTTCAGTAATGCCAGTGCCTTTTTTGCCTGCTTTAAATCAATTTTTGTATTCTTAGAATCTTGTTTTTTTGATTTTATTTTTTCTGTTAATTGTTGAAATAATACCTGATTACGAATATATTCTTTTTCAAGATCTGTTAGTGATTGTCTAACCTCTTTTATTTTGTTGAGAATCTCATCAATTTTTATTTTATATTTTTTAATAGAGTTAGAGAGATCTGCAAATTTCTTTTTCTGCTTTTTTTCATCCGAAATAAGGATATTTAGCTCATGTTTGATTACATTTAATTTTTTTTGTCTTCCAAGTAAATTGCCATGTTCTGATACCTGTCGATTTTTTAGGACCAGATCATTCCCTGAATAATTTCCATTTAGATCTACGATATTCCACTCATTTATGATATTAAGCTCTGTAAAAGTAATCAATTCATCTACAATTAATAAATTGCCTAAGAGATAATCCACTAATGGTCTAACTTTTTTATTAGTATTTATAATTTCAGATGCTCTTTTTATACCATCAACTCCTACTGGTAATTCCTTACGATTTATTTTAAAGTTTGAGGCTTCTTTCAACGGAATAATAGTAAGATCACCAACCTTTAACTGGTTTGCTTTTTTCAACGAAGAAATTGCTGATACTCTATCCTTTGCGATCAGACAATGAGATAAATCTCCAAGAGCACACTCCAATGAATCTCTATATTTATCATCCACTTGAAACATATCTGCAACTGTACCCAAAACCCCAGGAAAGGATTTAGGATTCTCTAAAATGAATTTAGTTCCATCAGGAAAACCATCTTTAGATTCTAATAATTCAGAATAAAATTCTTTTTGACCATTAAGACTATTAATTAAAGCAGTAACTTTGTGTTTTTCTTCTAAAGTCAATCCAAGCTGCTTTTCTAATTCTTTCATTCTTGAATTATAGGTGATTAAACCTTTTTCAAATTTGGATAAATCTTTACTTACATTTTTTTCATCCTGTTTGATATTATCTAGAACAATTATCCGTCGATTTTTATTATCATTAAGATGGCTGATTTCTTCATTAACTTTATTGATATCATCTGATTGTTGTTTTATTAATGTTTTTGTACGATCATAGATAGAACGATCATCCGAAATTTTTCTTTGATATTCCCATCTTTCATTTTGTAATTGATCCAATTTTTTAACAGTTTGCTGATACTCTTCATTAATCTTAACAAATTTTTCTCTTTTTATTTGATAATTATTCAAATGTTGTTCGATGGCAGGTTCTAATTCAGTTAACTCTTTATCGAAATCAAGACTTAATTGTTTTAAACTTTCAATTTTTTTGAAATTATTACTTTTTTCTCTTTCTAGGCGTTCTATGGTCTGTATAGATCCTCTCCCTTGTTCAGAGTAAACTAAAATATTATTTCTGAGAGATTCTCTTTTTTCATTTATCTCATTCATATGAGCCTGTAATTGTTTTACTTCTTCTTCTTGGTTTTTGTAATCTTTCTTAAGTTGGATTAATTCTTTTTCATGGATAGAATTTTTATCAGACTTTGATTCTCTGAGATGTTGATATTCAATGATCCTAGAATGCAGTGGAACTAAATGAGATTTAAATCTATGGACTTGGATAAATGCTAATTCAATGTCTTTTGATTCTAAAGATTCTGTTAAAGATGCATGCCGCTTGAAACGTTTTAATTGCAGCTCAAGACCGCGAACTTTTTGTTCTACTTCTGCAATTATATCTTGGACACGTTCAAGGTCATTCCTTGTTGCTTCAAATTTTCTAAGAGTTGTCTTTTTCTGAGTACGATACTTGTGTATTCCGGCAGCTTCTTCAAACATCTTTCGACGATCATCTGTCGTTTCTGATAAGATTTGTTCTATCATTTTAAGTTCAATTACTGAATAAGCATCAGCACCCATACCAGTATCTACAAAAAGATCCATAATATCTTTCAAACGACACTGTGTCTTATTTAAATAGTATTCTGATTCACCATTTCGATAGACACGTCTAGCAATTTCTATATCATTGTATTCAATTGGGAGTTTACCTTCATTATTGTGAACCGTCATGGATACTTCGCATACTCCAAGTGGTTTTGTGTTTTCAGCCCCATTGAAAATTACATCCTCCATTTTACCACTACGCAGAATACTGTATTTTTGCTCACCTAAAACCCAGCGAATGGCATCAACTATATTAGTTTTCCCACATCCGTTGGGTCCAACAACGGTGGTGATACCTTGGCCTAATTTCATGACTTCCTTATTGGCAAAGGACTTGAAGCCATGCATTTTTATTTCGGATATATACACAAAAACTGGTTTGGATGCGGTGTATAAATTTATGATTTATTAGACAATAAATACAATATAGACTTTATCTAATTATACATTTAAATAACGAGTTTCTTTTTTCATCAAAATATTTTTTAACTAATGAATAAATTGATAACAATCTTTTTTCTCGCAATCATCACTATAAATAAAAGATCGCTTTCCCTTTAATTTATTGTAGCTAGTTTTTGACAACAGATTATTATACTTATCAAAGTTTACTGTAATAATTTTATTTCCATCAGATCCATAAATATAACTGGTACTTGTTCTATTGATTTCTTTATAGGTGCGAAAAAACTCTGTTTTTGATTTGTTAATCTGATTATTAAGTGTCTTTGATCCTCTTGCAATATATAATGAGATCGATGTAAAGTAAATAATCAGGAAAAGTCTCACATACAATTTTAGTTAGAATAATTATTGTGGTAAATAAAAAGATTCATAAGATCTAATTATTTTATTGTTTTAATTAATTTTGTATTCAATTTTTGATAACCCCTCGCCCTGTATTACTTTATAATAATAATTAGGCTGGATATTCTTATAGTTCTCTTTTATCGAACCGGGCCATATAATCTCAACAGAAATAATAGATGTATCTTGTTTAATACCAAACAATACTCTTTTATCATTTGATGCTAAATAACTCCCTGCAGGATTGACCCATGCAACTTGGATACCCGAAATAGTTTTTATTGCTATTTTACTACCAATTGCATCCCTGTTACAGGTCTTCCCTTCAAGTAAAAATCCAATCCAGTTATTTTTTGGTTTTCCTTTATTAAAGTATATACTTGCTTCCTCATTATTATTAGCTAATATATAATCAATATCTCCATCATTATCGATATCTCCAAAAGCTGCTCCTCGAGTGACTCTCTCTTGCAAAATATCTTTACCAACTTTTTTTGTTGCATCAATATATGTACCATTGCCCCGATTAATATATATTTGATTATGTTGAGCATGTTGATAATTGTTGTTAAATAAATTTATATTATCGATAACATGGCCATTACCAACAAAAATGTCAAGCCAGCCATCAAGATTAAAATCAACAAATTTAGTACCAAAAGCAAGGAAATGTATGCTAGGCCTTCCTAGACCAATTTCATCTGTAATATCTACAAAAAAACCTGATTGTTTATTTTGATAAAGTGTGTTGGTCTCCCCACTGTAATTTGTAACAAAAATGTCAAGCCAGCCATCACGATCAAAATCTCCCATATCAACGCCCATCCCTGCTTCTGCAAGACCTTTCCCATTATATCCGACACCCATGGACGATGCTCTCTCAACGAACCTTCCATTACCATTGTTAATAAACATTAGATTCATATCTTTATCATTGGCAACATAGAGATCCATATCTCCATCGTTATCAATATCACCCGGTACTACACCAAGTCCTCTGAGACGAAACCTGTTAATTCCTGCTCTACTAGAACGATTAATATATTGTCCATTCTTATTGTAGTAAAACTTATCTTCAACACCAAGGAATATATCTGGATCACAATAAGACCTCGCTAAGAACTGACCGTGCAAAGGATATTGCATTGGGCTAGTACATTCTGGGTTATTATCAATATTGTAATCAACGTAATTAGTAATATAAAGATCTAGCCATCCATTATTATCACTATCAAAAAACGTAGCACTCATTCCCATCTGTTCATTATCAATGCCTAAGTATTCGGTTTTATCAGAGAAAGTTCCATCATTATTATTAACGTAGAAAATATCTTCACCATAGTTCGTAACAAATAAATCTGTATCACCGTCATTATCATAATCTGCACATGAACAACCCATACTATAGCTATTACCACCAACTGCCGCTTTCTCAGTGACATCCACCCATATTTGGTTTTCATTTTTAAAAAGTTTATTTTTAAGTATCAGATTTTTTTCCCAACCTGGGAGAGGAACACCTTGAGTAAAATATGCATCTAGATCCCCATCATTATCATAATCAAAAAGACAGACCCCCGCTCCCATTGACTCAATATAAAAATAATTCCCTGATCCACCATGATCATGTTTGAATTCTAGCATTTGCTCCTGAGAGCGATCTTCAAAATAAATAGACTGACTTAATAAAATTGATACAAAGGAATAAACAATTATCTTATACCAAAACAATCTTTTTAACTCAAATTTGTAAAATTTGATATCTTGTTCAAGATACATGTGTGTCACTCAAACCAATTTGTTTATTAATATATATCTTGGAAATCTATTTTTTATCTAATACTAGCGTATTCTGATACAATTTTTCTCCCTCTACAATATAAACTGTCTGGTTACCATCTATTGATTCAAAAGATTGCATAATACCACTTGGCCATGTTATTTGAATATTTTCTACCTTATCCTCTTCACCAAGACCAAAATAAAGTTCTTGAGCATTATTTGAAAAATAACCTTGACCTGAAGAAAGTGATTGTATTTGCATATCATTCATTGTTCTCAAAGTTACAGTAGCTCCAAACCCATCACGGTTGGAACGTGTACCTTCCAAACGAATTTTTAACCAGTGATTATTATTACCACTATTATTTTTTAATAAGATTCCACGGCCTCGGTTATTATCCTCTGTAACATTTCCTTGCCCATCCTCAACTTGCTGCCCATTTACCGTAACGTATACATCAACCAAACCATCATTGTTATAATCAGAAAATATTGCACTTCTATGAATCCGTTTTCCTGTAGAATGTACTCCTGATTTCAAAGAAATGTCTTTGTAAATACCATTCCCATTATTTTCAAATAATAGATTAGACTGCCGATTATCACCACTTACAGAGTTTAAATGTCCCGCTGCAAAAAATAAATCCAGATCTCTATCATTATCTAAATCATACAAACCTGCCCCCCAACTAACTTTTGGCCAAGTAAGTTTTTGTAGCATCGGTGAGTCAAAATCATGCGTGAAAATCGAATTTTTAATATTTCCATCATTAGTACTCTCATTATCAATTAACATTGCTAATATGTTAACTTCGGACGCATAATTGGTATACACTAGGTCTATTAATCCATCCTTATTTATATCACCAATTGCAACCCCCATGCTACCATCTGTGGTTCCTAAACCACTAGGTCCTGAAAAAGGTTTAAAACCACCTCCACGCTTATTTAAATAGAGACCATTCGCGTCAGTGTCATTTGCTACAAAAATATCCGGATAATGATCTCCATTAAAATCGTGAAATAGCACCTGCATTGATTTTCTCGAGGCATCTTTTAATACCGTAAATTCATTAGTCACATCAGTAAAGGTCCCATCACCATTATTCTTGTATAGTGTATTAGGAAGTCCTCCAAAATCCATAGGAAATCGTAAACTTGTATTATGGGGTCTTCTCGAAAAATCGACATAACCAGCTACGTATAAATCTAAGTACCCATCAAGGTTAAAATCACCCCATGCAGATCCTCCATACCACCAATTTTCTATTCCACTTGGGAAAGCTGTCTTACTTATATCAGTAAAAGTACGGTTACCATTGTTTTTTAATAATTTAAAGCCACCATAATTGGTAATAAATAAGTCAGAATATCCATCATTATTATAATCTGCTACAGATACAGACATACCCTCACCATTATCTTCACTCCCTGAGTTTTTGACCTTCGTAAATTTCCCATTACCAATATTTTCATAAAGAGTATTCACAACCGACTCACCTCCCTCACAGTTTACAAGGTATAGATCCCAATCACCATCTCTGTCATAATCCAACCAGGCTCCTCCAGAACCATTCATTTTTATTAAATGTAAATTTGCAAATTCATCCAGTGTTAAAAGATTCCCATTTGAGTTCCAAAATTCTTTACTCTCATTAAAAACTAATTTTAATTCTTCATTAGTAGCAGATCCAACTACTGACGGACCGATTTCACACCATCTTGGTCTTGGAGCATAATGAATGAAATCAATTCCTGATGAATCACTCATATTTTCAAATATTATTTCTCTGATAGACTGACATTCCACTTTATCATATTGCAAGATAAAGTAAATAATTGTGATTAATAACGTCCTATAATTAAGAGTTTGCAATATAATTGATCTGCATTCTTTCTGATTTCTTACCATTAACATTTCATATTTTAAAGTTTTATAGGATGGTGTGCACCATAATAATGTATGATTTTTAAATCTAATATTTTTCTATTAAATCAATTGAGCCATCTTTATGATAATATACCCACTCACCATTCTGATGTCCATTCACAAAATTTCCTTTTTCTTTTATTTGGCCATTCTCGTACCATTCAATCCTCAACCCATTCGGATTTCCATTAATGAATTGCATTTCAGATTGTTTCTGCCCACTCTCATACCATAAAATGTGGTTTCCTACTGGTAGTTTATTTTTATAATACCCTTCACCTTTTTTATTACCATTTTTATGCCATTGTGTCCACAAACCTTCGGCAGTACCTTCTTCTTTTTTTTGACCATTCTCGTACCACTCCATGCGAAAGCCAACTATTTCACCATCAATAAAATTTGCTTCTGATTTTTTATTTCCACTAGGATACCATAATGCATGTTTACCATGTTCTTTATTATTCACATAAAACCCTTCACCACTTATTGTCCCATTTGGATACCATTTTGTCCATTTATCATCAAATTTATCATTTTTAAATTTCCCTTCTTCTTTCTTTTGGCCATTTTCATACCATTCTGTACGAATTCCATTTGCTTTTCCATTAATATAGTTACCTAATAATTTTATTCTGCTATTTTTATACCAAAGTTTCCATGTTCCATCTGCTTTACCTTCCCTGTAATATTCTTCACTTTTTTTGTTACCATTTTCATACCATTCAATCCAAAGTCCATTTTTTTTACCATCAATAAGGTTACCACTTATTTTTTTTTTATTATTAGAGTATAAAGAATATGTTAGTCCATTATATGGTTTTTTGTGATTCTTTTCAAAAAAAATATTGTCTCTCTTTACGAGTTGTGTTTCAAGATCAGCAGTTTTTTTTGAACAATTAGATACTAAAAACATAATAGGTAAAAATAATATTATTTTGAATCTAAGTATTATCATCATTTATAAGCTGTGTATTTAGAAAATCAATGGATTTATAATCCTAATAATTTATCTTGGATAAGCCACCACCTTCAGTTATCTGATAATATTGATTTGTTTTTAGATCTGTATACTCATCACGCACCCCACTTGGCCAATATACTATAATTTTATCAGCAGTCGAAAAATTATCTAGACCAAATAATATCCTCTTGTCATTTGATGAGAGATAACTTCCAGCACTATTAACATATCTCACTTGTACATGATTATCTGTTGAAATTACTACCCGTGACCCAATAGCATCTTTATTTGATTTTATTCCTATTAATTTTAAACCAATCCAATTTTTTGACGGTGTGCCTCTCCTTACTAACAAATTTGCGGGCCCATTATTATTCGCTACAACGACATCTAAATCTCCATCATTATCTAGGTCTCCAAATGCAGCACCACGGCCTACAGTTGGAATTTTTGCATCTCCAATTTTATCTTCTGCAATTTCAAGAAAAATCCCATTTTGATTATTTAGAAATAATTGCTTTCGCTGAGCATGAGTATGATCTTTATAAATAACATTAATATTGGCTGTTACATGACCATTAACTACGAATATATCTAACCATCCATCATAGTTCAAATCTAATAATTTTGTTCCAAAACCAACAAAATTCCAACTAGGTTGAGTTAGACCTGAAAAATGTGTTACATCGCTAAAAAATCCTTTTTGATTATTAGTATAAACTGTATTTGACTCGCCACTGAAATTGGTTACAAAAATATCTTGCCATCCATCACCATTAACATCCCCTACATCAACACCCATGCCCGCTTCTGCAAGTCCTTTTTCATTAAAACCTACACCCCGGAACATTGCATTCTCTTCAAAAAACCCTTTCCCATTGTTGACAAAATAATGATTCATGACTCCATCATTTGCAACATACAGATCAAAATCACCATCATTATCAAAATCTGCAGGAACAACACCTAATCCCTTACCCTTAGAATTAGAGATACCTGACTCAATAGATACATCTTTAAATCTCCAATTACCCATATTATGAAATAAATTATCATATACACCTGTGAACCAATCAGGTTTACAATAGTCTCTTAGATTATTGCGTCTATCCCCGCACCATGGATTGTTATCTAGAGAGTATTCCACATAATTAGTTATATAAATATCCAGTAATCCATCTAAATCCATATCGAAAAATGCTATACTCGATCCCCATTGTATATTATTCATACCTATTTGATCCGTCATATCCTTAAAAGTACCATCACCATTGTTTCGGTAAAAAATATCTTTCCCATAGTTTGATATATAAAGATCTGTATCACCATCATTATCAACATCTCCGCATGCACAACCAAAGCTATATGATGAATCTCCAACTCCAGCAATAGAAGTAACATCAGTCCAATAACCTAATTCATTTCTGAATAATTTATTTTCTAGATTAATATCTTTATTTCGGCCAGGTAGTCTGGCTCCTTGACAAAAGTAAATATCCAAGTCCTCATCATTGTCAAAATCTAATAGACATACACCGGGACCTATAGTTTCAATATAATATCTTTGACCAGTACCACCGTGGTCGTGGTTGAAAATAAGTCCATTTTCCATAGCTTGATCTAAAAATACAAAATCATCCGCAATTAATAATGGTCTAAATAAGAAAAGAAATAATATAAATCCCATTAGATAATTAGTTTAAATCTTCAATTTTTTCAATAGAACCATCTTTATTATAATAAATCCACTTACCAATATTCTTGCCAGCGCTAGAATATCCCTGTTTCTTTATTTGCCCATTACCATACCATTCCTGTAATTGGCCATGAGGTAAACCATTCTTCCAACTTTGTTTGATACTCTTTACACCATTTTTGTACCATCCAACCATTAAACCATTTTTTTCACCATCTATATAATTTTGTTCTAACCACTTCTTTCCATCATCATACCAAAAAATCATTTTCCCACTTTTCTTCCCACTTACAAAAGTTCCTTTTTGTTTTAATTGCCCATTTTCATACCAATATTGAGCTAACCCATTTTTTTTACCAACTTTATAATTTTCTTCTATACTTTTTTGCTTATTTGTATACCATCCGATTAATAGACCATCTTTTTCACCATCATAATAATGCTCTTCTAAATATTTTATTCCATCATCTTGCCAATATATCCATTTTCCTTGTTTATAATTATAATCACCTAGGTTCCCTTCATGTTTTTTTTGCCCATTTTCATACCACTCAATAAATAATCCATCCTTTTTGCCATTTTTCCAAATTTGCTGGATACTTTTATTTCCATTAGGATACCATTCAGTAAATAAACCATTTTTTTCACCTGCATAATAATTCTCTTCCAAATATTTTATCCCAGCATCATCCCAATAAGTCAATGTACCTGATAATTTTCCATTATTAAAAGAACCTTCTTTTTTCTTAAAACTATTATTCCATTCGATAAACAAACCATCTTTTATACCATTATTGTATGTTTCCTCTCTTGTCTTTTCTCCATTTTTATATAATATGAATAATCCATCTTTTTTACCATTTTCATAATTTTCTTCTAAATATTTTTCCCCATTCTCATCCCAATACATCCACTTTCCTGAGAGTTTTCCATTATTATAATTACCTGATTTTTCCATGTTACCATCTTTGTACCAATAGGAAAACAATCCATTCTTCAAACCTTTTTTATAATACCCATCTTCTTTTATTTCACCACTATCATATATTGAAAAAACTGGTCCGGTATAAACCTGATTAGTATTCTTTGTATAATATATCCCATCTCTTTTAGTAAGAAATTTTTGATAGTTTACAGGTTCCTTTGAACAAT
Source organism: uncultured bacterium (assembly GCA_964511215.1). Lineage (GTDB taxonomy): Bacteria > Fidelibacterota > Marinisomatia > Marinisomatales > UBA1611 > CAZEER01. Next base: position 16,046 of record CAZEER010000026.1, read on the forward strand.
TAACTAATAATAGGACAAATATTAGTATAGAAAAGTTTTTAATATTTTTTAACATATTTAAATCTACTTGTCTTAAAACAAATAAAAAATAATATGAAAAATTGAAACCTTTTAATCAATTTATTTTCTATATAGTTAAAGACTAAGTATCCAACGTAAGAATACAGTTAAAAAACTTAATAATGAAAAGATTATACTTTACCTCATGTTTCTTTAATTATAAAATATAAAGTAAGGGTCTTTTTATCAGTCTAAGGTCAACTAATTCAATAAGCTAGATTAACGTATTTCCCATGGTTAGGTTAAACAACTTTTTAATTAACCGGGTGGCCAACTAAAACTTCTTCCTCCTAGTAAGTGTAGGTGTATATGATAAACAGTTTGACCTCCAGCATCATTACAATTAAATCCAACACGGTATCCTTCTTCAGCTATATTTTTTGTTTTTGCCAAGATACTTGCTCTATATAATAATTCACCAACGAGTACCTTATGCTTTGACTTTAAATCATTGAGAGTAGAAATATGAACCTTTGGTATTAAAAGAATATGAATTGGAGCTTGTGGATTAATATCATTAAAAGCTAATATTTTTTCATTTTCATATTCAATACTCACAGGAAGATCGCCATTAATAATTTTACAAAATAAACAATCTTTCAATTCTGATTCCTATTAAAATATTCACTTACAATAGATATGGTTGAGAGCATGGCAGTTTCTGATCTGAGACGTCTATTCCCCAATGAAAAAAATTGAACACCAGCCAGTTTCATAGCATCAATCTCAGATGATGTAAAATCACCTTCTGGTCCAATAATAATGCTTACAGGTTTTGAATTATGAAAATCTAATGAAGAAAGAGTGCTGCTTGCTGTTTGTAGTCCTGCAAAATATTGACCGTCTAATTGTTGCAACCAAGGTAAAAGACTTACAGGTTCTTTGAGAATCGGAAAATAACTTCTTTTGCACTGCTTGATTGCTGATCTAATAATCTTTTTACAACGTTCCATATTGATTGTTTTTTTTACAGAATGTTGCATTATAATTGGCTGAATGGATTTGACACCTAATTCAGTTGCTTTTTCTATTAGTGTTTCAAAGCGATTGCGTTTAATTATACTCGGTGCAATATTTACCGTGAATTTGTTTTCACCAAACATTGATATTGTTTTTTCTATTACTCCTATTATCGAATGAAAATTAATATTGGTAATGCTACCATAATAACCAGTTCCTTGGCCATCAATTAAAATTATACTTTCTCCTTGTTTCAGTCTCATAACATTTACTGCATGGAATGATTCAGATCTACTAAGGGAAAAAGTGCTATTTTTCACGTTTCCAGGATCTACATAAAATACTTTATCAGTTTTCACATCTTTATTCTACGATTAAAGGCAATGTGGATTAGCATACCCGAATAATCATCGGCACCATCAGCCATATCATTCAATGGTAATATTTCTAGACCAACCATTGTTGAGACAGATGTTGGTCCATATGTTATAACATCAATTCCAACTCCTAAAAATCCTCCTGGAGATACTAATACATCTGCATTGTTCCATCGATCGCTAAAACTTCCAATTTCCTTGCCATCAAAAGTAATATTAATCCCAGCCCTGAAAGTAACAAAAGGGGAAAAATTATTTTCAATTTTTCCAGCAAAGGGATAATAATTCGCACCCATCAAGATAGGAACCATTACAAGGCTAATACCACCGACTGATTCAAACTGACCATAATAATAATTATAAACTACTGTTTCTTCTTTAGCTTTTATATCATAGAACCTAATATCAGCATTTAATGAAAATTTTTCAGTCTGGTGCATCGATTGTCCTGTCACAAAAACTCCAGCGCCATTTGAACCCACATCTAGGCCAAATCCATAATAGTTTTTATTAAATTGCCCGAGTAATAGACTCGTACAAATAAAAGTAAATATTATTTTGATAAAAGTTTTTTTTGTCATTTAATTTCCTGATTGCAATTTCTTGCTTAACAAGTATTCCAGACTATATTTACCAGAACCAAGAATAAACACAACAAGATAAATAGTAAAATATATAAAAGCAGACTCGGGACTATCACCCTGAGCTAAATGATAAAAACCCGCAAAAAACATTGTGACCATAATAAAAATGGATGCAATACGAGTGAATAATCCTAAGATTACCAACCAAGAAAAAACTCCTTCACTTAATGCCGCAAAAAAACCAAAAATAATATATCCAAATTCAATCCCAATTAAAGAAAGCGCGGCCTCTCCTAGCCACTCCCAGGAGCTAGAACCACGGGCTAGTTTACCAATACCATGGTAGTAAAATAAATAAAATGATGGTATGACTCTTAGAGTTAGCATTGCCCAATCATCACTATTGGGAAACATTTTAGTTTTAAAAAATAATTTTAAAAATTTATTCATTTCGAGCAATCATCAAATTCAGCATCTTGAATATCCATATTCGCAAACTTTTTATGCATATTGTTCTTACGTTGTTTTTTTCTTAACGACCGGTTAAATCTAAGGATACCCATTATAGGTGTAAAAGACCTGTAAAGCACATAAAAAAGAGCGAAGAGTAGTAACCATTTAATCATATTTCACCCGAATAGGGGTTAAAATATTTCGTCCCTGAAATTGGTTGTCTAATAAAATCAATGACTTCTTTGAGATCACTTTGTTTATGAACAAAGTCTATATTATTTGTATTTATAATCAATAAGGGTGTATCTTGATATCGGAAAAAATATTCAGTGTATACCTGGCTCAGTGCATCTATATATTCATAACTAATATCAGACTCCATTGATCTACCACGATTAACAATATTTTTCATAAGAGTGTCCGTGTCTGCCTGAAGATAAATTACTAAGTCTGGTCTTATAATATTTCTCTCAAGTAAGTTTGCGACTGTGTCATACAATTCCATTTCTTTTTGATTCAAGTTTAGAGAAGCAAACAACCTATCTTTAACAAATAAATAATCAGTTATTAAAAGATTTTGAAACATATCCACTTGCCTTAGTTCTTGCTGCTGTCGATATCTTTGTAATAAAAAGAATAATTGTGTCTGAAAAGAATAACGCTCTGGGTCTTTGTAGAAATCTGGTAAAAATGGATTCTCTCCAAATTCTTCTAGAATTAGCCTTGCTCCCAATTCTTTTGACATCAAATTTGCCAGACTGGTCTTTCCTACTCCTATTGGTCCTTCTACCGCTATATAGTATAAATTTTTCATGCTTGGGTTTTCATATGATGTCGTACTACTCTAGATTTATCTGGGCAATTACTTAATAGATTATCAATAGTTAACTCTGAATGTGGAATAATAAAATCCGGTTCAATTTCATTAAATGGAATCAAAACAAACTTTCTTAATGGAAGCATTGGATGTGGTATAGTTAATTCTTTTGTTTCAATAACAGAATCTCCATGGAAAAGCAAATCAATATCAATAATTCGTGGTTGGTTTTTTTCTGTTTTCTTTACTTTACCCAACATATTCTCCACATTTTGGGTTACATCTAAAACTTCAAAAGGTTTTAAAGTAGTAATAAACTTCACAACAGAATTTAAAAAGTCTGGTTGATTTTTATTATATAGTGGTTCAGAGTTAAAATAAGATGAACTCGTAATTTTCTTAATCTCAAAGTTAATGGATAATGCTATAGTCGCTTGAGCTAAATTAGATTCGCGATCTCCTAAATTAGATCCCAATGATAAATATACTTTTTCTCCGTTCATTTATTTATGTCTTGTTATTTCAATTTCTACCGTATCTAATATTGCCATAATTGGTGCATGTGGTTTTCTAATTCTAACAGTTACAGTTTTTAATGGATATTCTTCAATCAGTCCAACACATATTTTTTCTCCTACAGTTTCAATTAGATTATAATCTTTATTTTTAAAGACTTCTGAAATATAACTAACAGCATCAGCATAATTTATAGTATCATCTAGCCGGTCAGAAGCCTTTGCCAAAGTTAGATCAGCTTGCATTTCAATATCTAATTCAAACAAGCCCTCCTTGACTTTTTCAAAATCAAAAGCGCCGTGTTTTGCTGGAATTTTCAAATTCAAAATTCGAATCTTATCCATTTATTTAATAAGCTGTATTTTTTGAGTATATATTTTATCATCAGCATCCAACTGTATAAAATAAATTCCTGTGGCATGGTATTTACCGCTCCAAGAAGTTTTATTCATCCCTGGTTGTAATTTACCAAGGCTAATACGATCAATTAAACTACCTTTAATATCAAAAATACTTATTGAGGATTGCATCTCTCCTAGTTGATCTGGTACAAAAATTTGAATTGAAGCCCTCGGATTAAATGGATTTGGATATACCGGATAAAAAGTAAGACTATTTTCTGATGGTAAAATATCTTTAAGATTCATATACTCGACTTCTTTTAGAATCCAATCATCTGGATCAAGTGTTACCAGGTATGGAGAACCATCAATAACACCTAGATTAAACTCCTGACTTTGCCCTTCATTATAAACAGTAAAGTTTAAGGTATCATCGGGTAGCATAACCCTTAAGTTTATTGGCATATTAAAAAATTGCCATGACTGCATCTGTAGAATCGTTACAATTAATTCGTTCGAATTATTCATTTCCCAGAAAAATCCATATTGAGGGTAATATTCACCATATATCCACTGTTGAAAAAATTGCTCCAAATCCAAATTAGATATATCCTCACAAACTGCTTGAAAATTTTCAGTAGTCACTGCACCATATGCTAGTGAGTCATTATAGCCGTATGACTGAAGTGTCTGAAAAAAAAGGCTGTCTCCCATCACACCTCTAAGCATGTGTACTACCCAACCCGCCTTATTATAAGTAAGGTTACCATTGAAAATTTGGCTTGCTGTATTTGGCTCCTCAACATATATGGTGCCAGGTCCGTAATATGCATGAGACTGCCAATATTGTCTGTACGCATTAGGCCCGTTATTTGCTTCCTCCCATAGGGCTTCAGAAAATCGTGCAAATCCTTCATTTAGCCAAATATGATGAAAACTTGCACAGGTTACTAAATCACCCCACCATTGATGTCCAAGTTCATGTGCAATAAGCCACTGCGAATAACCCCCAAGACTTGTAATGGTCTGGTGTTCCATTCCTCCACCTCGCCCAAATTCTACATGCCCATATTTTTCATTCATAAAAGGATATTCACCAAATTTCTCAGCAAAAACTCGCATCATATCATTAGTTAACATATAATTATCATAAACCAAATTATAATGATCTGGGTAGACATAATATTCCAACGGTAATGTATCACCTTCAAGACCTATATATTGATCATACCATACTGTGTATGGGTATGTTGTGACTGAAACGAGGTAAGTACAAATAGGATATCTTTCTGACCAATGATATTTTTTTCTTCCATCTCCAAGATCCTCAACATCTAGCAGGATTCCGTTAGATACTGCAATCTGTTCATCTGGAACTGTAATAATTATATCTACAGAATCTGCCTTGTCAGAGGGGTCATCCTTACAGGGCCACCAGTCTCTGGATCCATAAGGCTCTGATAAGGTCCAGACGTGATCTATCTCTGCATACTCATCAAAATTAAAAGAACCAAACCCTGTAGATGTTGGGTGCCCATGGTAGAATATTTCAAAACTAAAATCATATCCGTCAATAGCATCAGAATATGGGGGTGGAATGCTCAGGATGTTATCCTGATGTAAAAAATCCCAGGCCTGATCATTAAACTTTATTGAGTCAACACTCATATCATTGGAAAAATCAAGTTCAATTGAATCTGGTTGATCTAATCCTACAGAACCATTTACAACAACAGACCCATATATTTCTTCTAAGACTAAATCAATTTCTAAATCGATGTTGTAATAAGTGATATCAATTTTCTGTTGATTTTCAGTGACTGTTGTATTCCCTGAAAGCCACCTAGCGACTGTTTGATTTCTACTACAATAAATATCTTTATCTATTGAAATTTGTCCCAATAATAAACTTGAAAAGAAAAGAAATAGTATTTTCCTTATATTCATGACCATAAACTAACAACTAAATACCAACAAAAAAATCTGCAGTAACTAAGAAATTTTACAATGATATTTTCACAAAATTTACATTCATACTTATTAGACTTTAAAAACATGAACCTATATTTGAATAAGCTAAATAAGGGATTAATATATATAAAATTGAGTCACGAATTAGATAAAAAAGAAAGAGAGCTATTACAATATTCCATCCTTTTATCTTGATAAGATGTTTTAGGCCACCTTGTTTATATATTTCCAGCCACTCTTTAATAAATTTTGGCTGGAAAAAAGACACTTACTCCTGTCCAGGTTTTATTTTATCAAATTGGAGGTTTTCATACTTTTCCCACATATTATTTCCAGAAGCTTCTGCGAATCTATAGGAAAATTCCAGCGCTTCTATAAATGGGCGATTCGCATATTCCCCATGGGAATAAAATTCATTAATCCATTTCACCATCTCTGATATTCTTACGACCTCTAATTGATCAAAAATACCATATACCATTTCAGCACGATTTTCATAATACCACTCTGTAATACCACCATATCCTACTGAACTCTTTAATTCAGAGTGAGTCTCATATACCATTGTCAGGTAGGAGAATAAAAAAATTTCCTTTTCTTCCTGCGTAAGTGTTTTCCAATAGGTTACAACTGGTGAGAGAGTATTTCCTCCCGTTTGCGCACACAGTAAAGAGATTAACAGTAGGATAATATATTTTTTCATAGTAATACCTTTTTCATCAACTTCCTTGATTTGATGAACCTAATAATACGATTCACCTAGATAGATGAACAACATTAAACATCAATAGGTTCTACCCAATCACCATTGTCATAAATTAATTGGATTAAAGCATCAACTGCTTCATCATCTGAAATGTTTTTTTTCATAATTTCCTGACCTTTATAAAGAGAAATTAAACCTGGTCCAGTACCAACATAACCATAATCAGCATCAGCCATTTCACCTGGACCATTTACAATACAACCCATAACACCTATTTTTATACCTTTTAAATGGGATGTTCGAGCACGAATTTTTGTAGTTGTTTCTTGGAGATCAAATAATGTCCTGCCACAGGATGGGCAGGAAATATATTCTGTTTTTGAAATCCGGGTCCTACTAGCCTGAAGTATACCAAACGAAGTTTCATTGATAACACTTCCATCAAGATTGGCATTAACCCATATACCATCACCTAATCCATCAATCTGCAATGAACCAACATCTATTGCTGAATAGACTAAAAGTTTTTCATTTGATAAATCGTGATAGGTTCGCTTTACTATAACTGGATTCAATATTCCTTGATTAATACATTCAATAATAAATCTTCTCTGTGCTAAATACCCCTCATCCAAATCAGAATCCAAGATAATGATACAATTGGGTAAGCATTTTAATTGGTCATATATTAAATCAGTCGCCTTACAAGATAAAAATGCTATATCATTTGGAGGTATTATACCAAGTTGCTCAATGGAATAAATCGAATAATAATTATTTTTTAACGTATAATTATTATGATTTTTTAATATAGTTAAAGTACCTGGAAGCTCAAAACTTAGCTTGTTTGACCCAATATATAAAAAGTCGACAGCAAGGTCAGATACATGCCATTTATCCTTTTCAGGAGTGTATAAGTACCCAAATTGGCCTAAATCTTGATACTTAATTGATCTCTGATGCGATAAGTCTCCAACTACTCTTGGTACTTGATCTCCACCCACATTTAAAATCTGGCTAGTTTTTCGCCTACTATAAAAAAAGGGATCATAAGGGATAACACTTAACTCTGGTATTTCAATAGAAATTTCTTTTTTATGTTTATAACGGTTAACCATTAAAGAAGCCACTGGGATCTCAGCTTCAGGGTCTTCAGTAAGTGATACTCTAACTGTGTCGCCTAAACCATCCTCTAATAATGCACCAATACCAACAGCAGATTTAATACGACCATCTTCCCCCTCTCCTGCTTCAGTGACACCTAAATGCAGTGGATAATTCATACTCTCTGCAACCATTGTCTTAACTAATAATCTATATGCCTGTACCATTACCTGTGTATTGCTTGCTTTCATGGATAAAATAATATCATAAAATCCCTCATCCTCAGCTATACGAATGAATTCCATTGCCGATTCTACCATACCAAGAGGAGTATCACCATAGCGACTCATAATTCGATCTGAAAGAGACCCATGATTGGTTCCTATCCTCATCGCAGTACCATTTTCTTTACATATACGCACTAATGGTTTAAAGCGGGATCTAATACGGTCAAGTTCTTCATTATAAGATTGATCGGTATAATTATAGACCTGAAATGTTTTACGATCAGCGTAATTGCCGGGATTAATACGAACTTTTTCAACAATATTTGCAGCAATTTCTGCTGCATTAGGAGTATAATGAATATCAGCTACTATTGGAGTTTTATATCCATCTGACCTTAACCCTTTACGAATTAATTTTAAATTTTTTGCTTCCTTAATACTCGGTGCAGTAATTCTTACTATCTCGCAACCAGCTTCAATCATCCTGATAGATTGAGCAATCGTTTGTTCTGTATCCATTGTGTTTGTTGTTGTCATCGATTGGATCCTAAGAGGATGGTCTCCTCCTATTCCAATATCTCCTACCTTTACACAGCGAGTTTTCCATCTTTGATAAGTTGTTAGACTTGGACAATATATCTGCATTAATCTCCTGAATAGGGATGATCTAAATATTTCTTAGCAGTACTCATAGCACTAGAAAAATTATTTAGTTCGATACATTTATTGTAACTTTTTCTTGCGTTATTTCTTCTATATAATTTATCATGCACCATTCCCTGCAGGAGATATGCATTCCCCAATACAATATCAAGCTCACCTGTGTATTGATTTATAGCTTGATCTAAGAGTGACAGTGTTTTGGTAAAATCACCTTTATAAAAACTGCTTAAGGCTTTTTCATAATTTTGATAGGGTGTATACCACTCTCTCTGTCTATTTGTTAAACTACTTAATATAATATCCATATCTTCTAATATTAAGCTAGATTCAGTTATTTTACCTGCTCGAATCAACGACTCAAAGTATAGTAAATTAAAATAATAATTATTAGGGAAATGTTTAACAAGATCCCTCGAATGTTCGAGAGATAGTAATGGATCATTCTCTACCCAAAGGTATAGATTACATAATATTGCTTTTGCTTCAATCCAAGACCATTGCCCCCTATCAGCGGCAATTGCAATTTTTTCAAGTCCCGATTCTGTAGATGCTTCAAGACCATAAATTTTAACTGCCCATTTCAATATAACATTGCTGATTCCAGCATAATATTCTATGATACCAATTGGTAACATAGAATCAATAATTTCGGGAGCATTATCCGATACATCTTCAATAATTCTAAATCCCTTATACGCACGATACAGTGTCTTTAACCATTCTTTTCTACCTAGACTCACTCGAGCAGTTAGTCCTATCGCTGAACCCTGGTATAATCTATAATTAGGATCATATTTATATTTTAAAGCTAATTCCTCATATATTGACTGGATTTCAATGAGATCTTTTTCAAGGATACTATAGGTTTCTTCTACAGGGCTCGTCGCCTGGCTTTTAACCCAACGAGAAGCAGCCCAAATCAAGTGCACCCCTGGGTGGTCTGGGTATTCCTCTCTGGCTTGACTTAGTATAGAGACAGCCCGGTCAAAATCATAGTTATAGAAGGCATATACACCCTCTTGCACTAATGAATCGCCTCTGTAATAGTCACTACTACAGTAAACTGTGGAAGAAAATATAACCGCAATTAAAACTATGCGGAGAAACATTAATAATCGCCGGTCTTCTTTAATTTAAAAATTAAGTTAAAAGTATTAAAAATTTAAGAGCCTTGAGCAGATAGGATAATCCAACCTTTTGACTCATTATTATTGGGTTTTATCTCTAGGCTTCTTTCCCATGCGGCACGAGCTAATTGTTTTTCATTCATCTCCCAATAGGTGATACCCATCCCCATATAGGCATCTGCATCATTCGGTATTAACTCTAGAACCTCTTGAAAGGCGATAAGAGACTCATTAAACATATTTTTTTCACGATAATATTTCCCTAAAACACCCATTGCTCCTGGAAGCCAGGTAGAATGATTGTTATTAATTGAAAGTGCATTCTTAAAAGCCTGTCGCCCCATAGTAGGATTTCCAACTCGATTAAATTCTACTGCCATAATATAGTAGGTCTGAGGGAGTAATGTTTTAACAATTGGATCATTAGGTCTATAGTGAAGTAGATCTTCCCATGCTCCTGCTGTTCTACCCCACTCATGCGCATTAAAATAGCTTAGGCCCTGCATATAGCGGTAGTCACTATTGTCAGGATCTAGGTAGACAGCATCACTATATGATAGTGCTGCATATACATATTTACCTTGGTCAAAATACAGATCCGCTAGAGAGATATGAGGCTTCACATTTTTAGGATCTACTTTTATAGCTCTCTGAAATGAGCGTTTTGCATCCTCAGAGCGTCCCAGTCTAAGTTGATTCTCGCCTGTGAGTTGAATAAATCCACTCTGATCAGGATATTTTTCAATACCCTCTTCAGCTAGATTAAGAGCCTCTGCATAATTACTTGAAGCCATAGCTTCTCTTACCATTGTAATTTGTTTCGCTGGACCATCAGGTTGTTTTTGAGATGAATAGCCTAGTAACTCTCTGCTAAGCTCTACCTGTTCTTCTGTGTGCATAAACATCGACATCGCATCTATAGTCGCTTTATGATTAGGATCTAGGTACAGCGCTTCTTCAAACGAATATTTTGCTTTTTGGTATTCACCAAGATTAGCATAGAGAGAGCCTAGAAAAAAATGAGAGTCTGGATTATTAGGATTTTTTCCTACCTCCCTAAGGTAAACATCTTTGGCGGATGAATAATCCCCATTTGCTTCATAATGCAAACCTAGCTGCCGCTGGACATATAGATTATCAGGGTTCATTCTAGATTCTTTTTCAAAATCTTCGGTCGAAAAAAATGTTTTTGAATCTATCGATACAGGTTGCACATTGCCCTGCTCTTCATAGAAATATCTTGTAGCACGAGCCAGTTCCTTATTTGATGCTTTTAGCTCACCAGTCAGATTAAATAACTCATCTGCGTAAGATGCAGCACTAATTTGTTTTACTTTTTTTGTAGTAGAAGATTCAATTGCTTCTGGATCAGTATTAGTTTTCTCTTCATCACTTGACTTCTTCTTCTTTTTCTTCTTTTTCTTCTTTTTAGAAGATTTTTTCTTGCTCGAAGATTTTTTCTTGCTCGAAGATTTTTTCTTGCTCGAAGATTTTTTCTTTTTTTTCTTCTTTTTCTTCTGTTGTGCAACTAACTCTGAATGCACCCATCCCATATCTGAAAGGGGGACTGCCCCAATCAAAATCAAATACAATAATATATGTTTAATGAATTTCATGAAGTCATATTCTTGATTTAGAGAGTTAAGTTACAAATTTTGACTGATTTTGAAAGCATTTTTTATTATTTTAATAAACCACCCTAAAATTATATAATTCTAGGATATTATCTATAATAATTCATGATAAATTGTATTAATTGATTCACGTCACTTTCATCTACTATACCATCACGATTATAATCAGCAGGAGGTGTCGGAACATATCCATAGCCTGATGACATATCAGTAATAAATAAAATATCCATTATATCTAT
>CAZEER010000027.1:0-27260 GCA_964511215.1 uncultured bacterium
GGGTATGGATATGTGGTTGAATATGATGTTGAACGTTATTTTAGAGATTCTAAGATTCTTGAGATAGGAGAAGGAACCAGCGAGATACAAAGAATAATAATTGCGAGAGAAATATTAAAAGAAATAGATATTTTATAATGGGTAGTGGCAAAATATTATTGAATTTTTTAGTTATAATAAAAAAGTATTGGATTCAATATATTATCCTAAGTTGCCTTGTCATTTCTATCTCTTTTTTATTCCCAAAAGGGAAATTTCTCCAATATTCATACCAAATTAATGATATTACGCATGAAACAATTATAGCACCTTTTACATTCCCTATTCTCAAGTCAAAAGAAAGACTGAATACGGATTTAGAAGAACAAAAAAAATCCATTCCATATGTATTTAATAGGAACGAAGAGGTTGTAAAACAAGGGGGATCTGCCTTAAATGAATTTTTTGCTATGATTAATAATCTAAGAAATGCGCACTGGCGTTTAGAAGAATCTAAACGATTAGTATATGAGAGAAGGTATCATAAACAGTACGAAAAAGCACGATCAGAGTTTATTGCAGATAGCGCAAATTTTTCTATGATTATTAAAAACTTTTCAAAACTTTATCCTTTCACGATTGCTAAGCAGCCGTGGATTCAATATTGGACAACTGAAGTCAGTCCAAAAGATATGAAAGATGTACGAAAACATAATGAAATAGTTTTACAAATTTGTCGCAATCGATGGACAGAGGGTATTTATGATATTAATCTTAAAGACATAGTTAGTCGGAAAGTTGCCGTAAATCAAGGCGATGTGCCAGTATTAGTATTGTCTGATAATTTTAATGATTTGGAATTAGCATGGACCAAGTCAAAAAAAGAATTCCTTGCAGCATTAGAAGATAGTGATTCTTTTCGAGATTTTGGTTTTGATTTAATTGTAGAATTTATGAAACCGAATCTTCTTTTTGATCAGGAAGTAACTAAAAGAAGGCAAAATGCAAGTTTGGATAAAGTTCCTAGGAGCCAGGGGGTAGTTTTAGAAAATGAATTGATTGTAGATGCTAATATGAGAATTACCAATGATATTTTATTGAAATTGAATTCCTTGTCTGCCGCAGTTAGGAAAACTGAACAAAGAACTGAATTGCTAAAACAAGTACAAAGTATTGTTGGAAGGCTAATTTTAATATCTTTAGTTGTTTCCTTATTTTTTACGTTTTTAGTGGTTTATAGATGGGAAATTTTTCAAGATTGGACAATGGTGCTCATGATATCCTTGGTTTTTTTATTGCAAATTAGTCTCGCGAATGTTGTATTAATTCAATTACAATTATCTGAATATGCGATCCCAATTACTATGGGTGCAATGGCACTTACAATACTATTCGATGCTAGAATGGGTTTTATGGCAACCGTTTCTATTGCGGTTCTTATGGGTCTTATGATGGGGCAAAATATTGATTTAATAATAGTTTCACTATTTACTGCAACAGTTGCGATATATAATATTCGTAAACTTAGAAAAAGAAGTCAACTTTTCACTACAATGTTTGCTCTAATCGGAGCGAGCATTTTTGCCATTATTGGATTAGGTCTATTTAAAGAACACACATGGGAAATTATTTTTAATGATATGCAGTTTCTTGTTTTAAATAGTGTACTCGCTCCCATATTAACGTATGGATTAATCGGTATCCTAGAAATGTTATTTCATGTAACAACTGATTTAACGTTAATTGAATTACTTGATTATGACCATCCATTATTAAAAAAAGCCCAGCAAGAAACGAATGGTACATTTAACCACAGTATTGTGGTCGGTAATCTTGCAGAAGCATGTGCCAATGCTATTGGCGCACATTCTTTGTTATGTAGAGTCGGAGCTTATTATCATGATATTGGTAAAATGGAAAAATCTGAATATTTTATTGAGAATCAATATGGTGGAGAAAACAAGCATAATAAACTTACTCATACTATGAGTGCTAAAATTATTAGAGCTCATGTGAATGAAGGCCTGAAGTTAGCGCAGGAATATGGATTGCCTAAAATAGTTTCCGATTTTATTCCAATGCATCATGGTACTACCCGCGTAGAATATTTCTATCGCTTAGCTCTTAAAGAAGCTGAAAAAAATGGTGGGAAAATAGAAGAAGCCACTTTTAGATACCCAGGGCCAAAGCCAAATACCAAAGAAACAGGTATTCTAATGCTATGTGAAGCGATAGAAGCAGCTGTGCGATCAATTAAAGAACCAGATATTTTTAAAATTGAAGCAATGATAGATAAAATAATTGAACAGAGGATTGATGATGGACAACTAAATGAATGTCCACTTACACTAGATGAATTAAATAAAATCAAAGGGTCAATAGATGGTAATAGTGGAATGTTACCAGTGCTGAGAGGAATCTATCATATTCGAGTTGAATACCCAGATGATACTGAAGACATTGTAAAATGATAGAGGTAAAATTTGAGTGTGTTCCGGGCCAAATTAGACCGAAGCTGTCTAGTATAAAAAAAATATCTAAAAAAATTTTTGATTTTCATAAAATAAAAGAAGCGGATATCACATTTATTTTTGGAGATGACGAATTATTGGCAAGGTTAAAAAAAGAATTTTTTCAAAAAAATCATTATACAGATGTAATTGCATTTAGATTAAATGAGTATAAAGAAAAATTAATTGAGGGTGAAATTTATATCAGTATACCTCGTGCTAAAGAAAATGCAAAAAAATTTAAAGAACCTTTTGCAAAAGAAATTACAAGGTTAATAATACATGGATGTTTACATCTTATTGGCTTTAAGGATAAAACTGGATTAGAAAAAAAAGAAATGATAAAAATGGAAAATAATTTTTTAACCACATTTGATTGGGCTACCCTTATCTAGAAATAATGGATAAAATAAAAGCATCTGAAAAATTTATAAAACTATTAGAAATAGTTGAAAAGTTGCGTGGGGAAGATGGCTGTCCTTGGGATAGAGAACAGACCAATGAGACACTCATACCTTATTTACTTGAAGAAACTTACGAAGTAATCGAAAGCATTGATTCTAAAGATTGGACTACTCTTAATGAAGAATTAGGTGATGTTTTGCTCCATATTGTATTACAGTCTCAGATAGCAAGAGAAGATAAAAAATTTAATATTATTGATTCTATTGATAGTATAAATCAAAAATTAATTAGAAGACATCCTCATGTTTTCGGGGATAATCAAGCAAAAACACCTTTAGAATCAAAACAAAATTGGGAATCGATAAAACATGTTGAAAAAAATAGGGAATCTCGTTTAGATGGAGTGCCAGAGAGTCTTCCTGCATTGGCTCGAGCATTTCGTTTGGCGCAAAAAGCTTCTTATGCAGGATTTGATTTTAAAAATATTGATGATGTTTGGAAAAAGTTTTATGAAGAAATAGATGAATTAAAAGAAGCTTTTAAACTCAACAACCACGAAAATATAAAAGAAGAAATTGGGGATGTACTTTTTTCGCTTGTTAATTTGTCAAGATTTCTTGATTTATCGGCTGAAGATATTCTTAGGAAAACAAATAAAAAATTTATAAACCGATTTCAATTCATTGAAAAAGAATTAGCCTCGAATGGGGGGAAAATAGAAGAATCAAACATGCAAGAGATGGAAGAAATATGGGGGAAATCCAAAAAAGAGGTAAAATAGGTTCATACTAAATTCCCAGAATAGTAATCTTTAAATGCCTGAAGTATTTCCTCAGATGTATTCATTACAAATGGTCCACCGCGAGAAATCGGTTCATTTAAAGGTTTACCTGCGATAAGTAATAATTTGCTGCCTTTTTTTCCGGCAGTACATCGAAAATTACCAATAGTATCTAAAACTCCAAGATATCCTTTTTGAATTTGTTCATCACAAAATATATCCCCTTCGTATATATAAAAGAACGCATTCCAATGTTCTTTTATAGGAATATTTAACTGGGAGTTTTCATCGAGTGCAATATCAAAATACAACATCTCAGTATGTGGATTGCCAGGGCCTTTTAATCCCGAGAAGGAACCCGAAATTATTTTGATACTTAGACCATTCAAGTTTATAACTGGGATTTTCTCCAAAGGAATATCTTGATATGATGGTTTAATCATTTTCTTTTTTTTAGGTAAATTTAACCATAGTTGAAATCCTCTAAGTAATCCATCTGTTTGTTCGGGCATCTCACTATGGATGATACCTTTACCTGCGGTCATCCATTGTACTGAACCATCGGTTAAATATCCTTCATTTCCGAGTGTGTCTTTATGACGAAATTTTCCATTGAGCATATATGTAATTGTCTCGAATCCTCTATGGGGATGTAGTGGAAATCCAGCAATGTAATCATTGGAGTCATCACTACTGAATTCATCCAACAATAAAAAGGGATCTAAATTATCAAGTTTGTTTGTTCCAATTATACGAGTGAGGTTGACACCAGCTCCATCAGTAGTATTGACCCCTGTAATTATTTTCTGAATTTTTCTAAGTTTCGTTGTAGCCATAATAATATTTTGATAATGGCTAGATATTATAAGAACCTTGTAATGTTGCAATCAATTTTCTTTTTTTCCCAAGGTTTCGATGCTCACATAGATATATTCCTTGCCAAGTACCAAGATTTAATTTTCCATTTGTGATAGGTATTGATATAAACGGACCTAATATAGAGGATTTAATGTGTGCGGGCATGTCATCGGGTCCTTCAAAAGAGTGCCTATAATTTATTTGATTGTCAGAAATTAATTTGTTAAAAAAACTCTCAAAATCAATCCTCACGGTTTGATCGGCATTCTCATTTATAGTAAGTGAAGCTGACGTGTGTTTTAAATACAAGTGAAGTAGACCAACTTTTATTTGTTTTATTTCACTAAGTTTATTTGTCACTTGATCAGTAATTATATGAAAACCTCTCGTTTTTTTATCTATCACTATGGTTTTTTGGATCCACATCTATTTTTGGGGGAATTAGGTTTTTCTTTCCTTTTTTCGTGCAGCAGGGAAAAGGATATTATTTAATATTAATCTATAACCAGGAGAATTTCTATGCAAAGTAAGATCAGTAGGTGGATCACCAACAAAATGTTGGTAATCTTCCGGATCATGACCTCCATAAAAAGTAAAGGTTCCTTTCCCGAAGTTTCCATGGAGATACTTCACTTGATCTGAAGCAGGATCTTCACCCATAATAACGATATGGTTTTTGATTCGATCTTTATGAAAGCCAGTAGTCTGTCCCATAAATCCTTTAACTATTGGCACATGATTCTGTGTAAGCATTGTAGGCACGGGATCGTATTTTGCAGAGAATTCAAATAATGTAAAATAATCAGCCTCTGCCCCTCTGGTTATAGGATTATGACTAGGAGGAAAATCTATATCAGAAAATTCATACACCATCGGATCTGATAGCAGTTTAAATTCTTTGAAAGCAAAGCACTGGGTATAGTCTAGTTTAGATTGAATATTTGGATCTATCGTAGTGCCATCAAATACGGAATGTGCACCATCATGCAATCCCATAGATAAAGCAATATCATACGAATCTGTTGCTGAGCACATAGCAAACAAAAAACCACCATTGCCAACATAATTTTTAATTGTTCTAGCAGTCGCCTTTTTTTGTTCATGAACGCTAGAAAAACCTAGCTTAGAAGAAACATTTTCAAAATTACTTTTTTGATCTTTATACCATTTGGCATTACGATGGCTACGATAAAATTTACCATATTGACCAGTAAAATCTTCATGATGTAGATGAAGCCAATCATATTTTTCTAATTTTCCTAAGTGAACTTCTTCGTCCCACAGTGTCTCATATTCTACTTCTGCGTAAGTAAGAGCAAGGGTGACCGCATCATCCCAAGGTTGTTTGTTGGGCGGTGTGTAGATAGCTATTTTAGGCTGTTTTTCAAGTAATACAATATCCATATTCCCTTGCTCTATAGAAGAATAAATGTTTAACAGTTCATTTGAGTCTACAGGTTTAAAGGATACTCCTCTTATTCGACATTCTTTTTCTATAAATTGATGTTTATCAATTAGGAAAGATCCACCATGATAATTCAATAACCATTCCACCGTTGTATTATTTTTTAGTGAAAAATATGCAACTCCATAAGCTTTAAGATGATCATTCTGTGATTGATCCATTGGTATAATAATTTTTTGTCCAAAGGAAAATGAAATTATAGCAAGAAATATCAGTTTCTTCATTAGCTTTCTATTTGTTGTAATTTGCGAATGTGATATCTTACTGGTTCTGTATAGATAGAAGATGGAAATTCATTTAAAATTTTCATGTATTGTTCCAATGCTTTTTCAGGACTATGTAATTTTAATTCATAAATTTGGCCTGCAAGAATAATCCCTTCATCATTAAACTCAGTACCATTAAGAGATAAAGCGAATTGAAGTGCTTTATCATAGGTCCTCAACCTATAATGTAGTAGGGCTAATCGTAGTTTTATCAATGAAACAATTTTAGCAGTTGGGTATTCCTGATGTAAATAATCCAATTCTTTTATAGCATCCCCAATTTTTTTTTGTCTAAGATAAAATTCAGATTTTTGGAAATATTGAAAAGCAGATTTGTCAATTTCATTATTATTATAATATTTTGTTAAAATATTTTTTAATTCCATCAAATCATTAAAAGAGGGATCTAAAGGACTTAAAGACAAAAATGCTGTTTCTACATTTTGTATTGTTGAATCTGGATCTTTAGTCAGGAAAAGAATGAGAATACTTTTCTGTTCAATCAAAGTATGAGGGTTTCGTTTAGACTCTCTTTGTAAAAATCCTATGGCTTCTTCTCCTTTCCCCAAGGCTAATAATACATCAGAAATTCGGAGTACAATTTTTAATCTTAATATATTATTGGGTCTATTATTTAATGCTTTATTGAAAAGATAATAGGCTTGGTCAAAATCTTGTAATATTTTATATTGTATATTACCTATCCTAAAATATGCTTCAGCAATTAAAGGTGATTTATTAGCCGAGACTAATAAAGAATCATAAACGGCAAGGCTCGACTTGAGGTGATCAGAAGAAATTGATGTGTATACTCCAAAAGGATCTTCAAAAAAAATACTATGGTCAAAAAAATATGGGATAAGGTGATTATCATCTGCGGGTATAATTTGATCTTCAAATGTGTTTGCTAATCCCAACAAAGCTTTACTTGTAATATTGGGATTTAGTTTATGACTTAGAATGAAATTATAAGCATCTATTGAGTACCGATATTGCCCTTCTTTCCGCAAATCATTTGCGAATCTAATCCACTCATTAAAATCTTTTTTCCCGGCGGTTGTCCACTGTTCTTTTGTTATAAATGATTTTTTGTAATCTTGTTGTTTAAAATAAAATTCACTTAATACATTGAGTGTTTTTTCTGGATCATTTTTTGAGGCCTCGATAAGCTGATTTTCAATTATTTCCAAAGCTTCATCTTCATCACTCATCAATAAAATACGACGCTCTATTATTCCATTTTGATTTGATTCATGCAGTAAATAAAGAATAAACTGTTCCATGGCTTTATCATATACCCTACGAGTTTGATAGTATATACCTGATTCATAGGATAAAAATGACTTTCCAAAAATAATTTTTCCCTTGTCCAAAATTTTTTTTAATTCATCATCTAAGCTATGTTTTCCAAGTATGGAAATCATTGTACGATAATATGATCGATTATGTTTGAATTTATTTAGGCCAGCATTCCAAACAATTTTAGCTTCTTTTTTTTGCCCATTTAAATAGTGGAGTTGCCCTAATTCAGAATAATTTGTTATATCATTAGGTTTTAGAGAAAGCCGAGCTCTATAAAATTGGATACCCTTTTCATATCTTTGAAAATTTAGAAACAGTGATTTTAGTTTTTGAATAGATTGTCGATTTTCAGGATTAGTAACAAGAATACCCTCATATAAAGAAATTGCGCTATCGATCTCACCGGTTTTTTCTAATAACCTTGCTTTTTTCAGAGAGGTTTTAATAGATGGTAGTATTTCCCCAAATGCGATATTAACAAATAATGTTAAGGTTATAATAAGTGAATTATTTTTCAAAATACTCTTTATCGGGTTTTTTACTTAATGAATTGAAATAATGCTTAATCATAGCCTGATATTCTCTGGCATATCCTGCATTCATTGCATTATTCAAAGCCCGGAGGGCAATACTTTCTCTTTGACCTAAATCTGCAGGTAATCCTGAAGGACCTTCAAAAGTTTTTGTAGATAACGCAGAGGTAGATTTTCGTTCTTCTTTTTGACCTCTCTGTGTCAGTGAAGTTTGGCTATCCAGCATTCTTGATAAAATACGTTGTTGCCGTTCTTGTGTTTTGCGATTAAACTGTTTTTTTTGTAAATCTTTGATTACTTCATCCATTTCTTTTGTGATTCCACCTAATTCACCTATCCCTTTTTGATTAGAATGTCGCATTTCATTCATAAGTTGTTCTAAGGATTTTCGAATATCTTTTTGATCTTTTAACATTTGTTTCATCATTTGCTGCTGAGCAGCAGCCATTTGACCTAAACCAAGTTGCATCCCTTGTTGATTGACACCTTGTTGTTTACCAACCATTTGTTGCATCATTTCTAGAAACTGCTGGAATCCGCTAGCAGAACCAGATTTCTGTATATCTTTTATGCTATTATATAGGCTTAGTGCTGTTTCATTTAAGCCTTCCATAGCTAAGTCTTGGCTTTTACCTGCTTTATTCAAATTTCTTTCTGTCAATTTAATTTTTGCTTCTTGCATACCTGCATTTGTTTTTCCTATTCCTCTACCAATATCGGGTGTTATAGCAAATGTTTCATTTGATAGTTTGATCATTTCATTTGCAATAGATTGTAATTGATCCTGCAATAATTGTTGACGACCAGCAAATTCTCTTAGTCTTGGGGAATTACGAGAAGATTGATTGACTTCAGACTTTAATTGTTCTTCCTGAGAAGAAAGATAGAGGATATCTTGCATTAAAGCTTGGAATTTTTCCGTCATTTCTGAAATTGTTTCTTGTTGAAAATTTTGTTCAAGGTTTATCATTTGTTGCATAAAAATTTCTAAATCTTCCAATGATGAGTGACTAGATATTTGTGCATTGTCAATTTCTTGGTTTGATAAAGATTGCATACTCTGTTCCAGATTATTTTCAATTTTTTTAGTAAGTCCAGAATTAATTAATTCAGCAATTTCTTCGGAGGAAGATTCACTAAATGGTTTTACTAAATCGGAAGCTTCATCCATTAGTGACAATATATTTTTAAATTCATCAAGGTTTCTTTGTTCTTCTTGCGAATAGCGTTCTAAAGTTGATGGGTCCACATTATTCTCTAAGGCTGATACCTTATCATTTAAAGATTTTTTTTGTTCGAATAATTGGCTCATCCTATTCTGAATTTCATCTAGTTTCTGTTCAGCCTGCAATCGTTTAAAAATTTCTAAATAACGATCCAAATCTTTTTCGACTTGTTCTAAGTTTTCTGAAAGGTTACCCAATGCTTCTTGAATTGATTTTAAATCCAAATCATCTAATGCCAATTGAAGATCATTGATGTTATTTAGCATTTCTTGTGGAATAATATCACTAATTAAATCAGAAAGGTCCTTGAATTTTTCTAAAAGACTCGGAGAAAATAAATCGTGTTTTTCTGCTTGATCTGTAATAGAATCAATAATATCCTCCATTTCTTCTAATTTTTCAATCTCCCTTCGTGCCTCTTCAAGAGAATTTTTTATAGACTGTTTTTGACTCCAATCCAATTCAGTGGTTTTTAACATTTCAAGCTCTAGAGCATCAAATTTTTCTTTCATATTTATTATATCATCCACTCCATCAACTAAATCATCTATAAAGTTTTCTTCAGAGTTTTCCACCTTTTCATAAAGATCAGCTAATGATGGAACGCGAGCTAAAAAAGTGTTTGAAACCGTCATTTTTGGGCCAGAAATATTGTCATTGTCAGTGAGCTCAAAATGGAAATGAACCTCATCCTCAGGCATTAAAAGCATATCACTCAACTCCCAGAGTATCTGAATGGTTTGTATGATCGAATCTGGATCCAAATCAGTTATTGTAAACATTGATACAAAAGGATCATCCTCTAAGTAGGATGGCCTTCTGATTTCATAAGCTAGCTGTAGATTGGAAAACCCATAATCATCCATAATATCAAGTTGAATAGGTATAATTTGTTCATTCCCAAGTTCTATTTTAGGCTCAGGTTTTATTACAGATAAGCTTGGTTTATGGTCAGGTATTATTTCAAGAGAATAGGGAATAGGGTCACGGTTTGTAATCCCTCTGGTATCAACAAGGTGTATAGTAAGCTCTCCTTCATTAAGTAATTTAAAATACCCAGATGCTTGTTTTTTATTGGAAGCCATTTCTAAGCGATTGTCATTAATATTTAAATAAGCTGCATTTAATGTTCTATTTGATGTTATTTCAATTTGAATCAATGAGCCTTTGAGTCCACTTATTGCAGCAATATTCCCTGCTTGTGTATATTGATCAATTTTACTGTATTTTGGAGGTATAATTGTCATTAAAAATTTCTCAAAGGCTGGCCGGTCAGTTACAAAGATTGTATCAGAAGGTGTTGCAACAAAATCCCATGCTTCCCAGAAAAATTTTGCGTCTACAATTGCTTTATATGAATAATCTTGGTATAGTTCAGGCAATTTGAAATTATACTCTCCATTGACTGATGGAGGGGAAGAAAATTTTAATTTTAAAGAATCTCGCTTTTGGGTTGATACTTGACAGGGAATCAAATATAAATTTACGGTATCGGAAATTATTGGGTCTGATTTAATATTTATTTCGGTTTTTTCTCCGCCAAGAATATGTATATCACCGGTTAGACTATGAAGGGTAAATGGTTTTGGCGCAGGGAATTCTTTAATAGGGTGGGTCCAACGATAAAATGAATCTGCAGATAATTCATAACGTGAATGGAATATAAAAATAATAATCAACAAAGTGGTCAATAAAATCCGTTTGAGATATATCATTTTACTTTTATTAATTAATAATGATTTATCAATGCTTGTTAAGTGTTTCCCTATTTTATTTATGTAAGTTTGTGCAAGTGACCACGATTCATTATTTTTAGCTCCGGATTCAAGTTGCAGTGCATTCAAAATTGTATCTGATTTTTCTGGGAACAGATTTTCCCCAAGATGCAGAGATAAATTTTCAAATTTATATTTTTTAACTCTGTTCTTTACTGATCTATAAAAATAGCTTACTCCAAAACTGACAATATATAAAATGCATACTATAATAACCGTGAGGATAAAAATTTTTGTACTTGATGTAAAATAAAAAATGGACTCTAACAAAATAAGTATTGTGAATAGAATAGACCCAATTATACCAGCCAGAGTAATATTAACTATAAAGTTATATTGTAATAAAATAAAACGAACTTTTTTAAGTTTATTTTTAATTTTCATTATTGAGTTAAAACAAAATAGATGATATTCACACCCATTTTCAAAGCTGCTTCACGAATTTCCCACGGGTCTTTATGTACATTTGCATCCTCCCAACCATCACCTAGATCTGATTCAAAAGTGTAAACTAGAATCATTCTATTACCCTCATAGAGAGCATATGCCTGCGCTGGGGCATTATCATGCTCATGTATTTTAGGAAGCCCGTTTGGGAATCGGAAATAACTATTAAAAAGAGGATGGTCCTTAGGTAGTTGGATTAAATCTTTATTTGGGAAAACTTTTTTTATTTCTCTCCGAAAAGATTTATCTAATCCATAATTATCATCAACATGTAAAAATCCGCCATTTAACAGTATAGACCGGAGGGAAATAATTTCATTATCACTAAACTTAATATTACCATGCCCTGTAAGATATAAGTAGGGATACTGGTTTGCATTATCATCTGTTAGTTTAATGCGGATTTCTTCTAGATTAACAGATAGAGGTGTATTCTTTCTTAAAAAATCTAATAGGTTTGGTAGGCTACTTGGGTTACTGTACCAATCTCCACCGCCCCCATATTGTACTCGGGCTATTGAAAAAGTTTGCGCATTTAGAGTTCCTAAAAGCAATATGATAAAATATATTATTTTATACATAAGTTATAAATGTTATCATAAAAAGATATGTTCCAAATTTTACAATAAGAAATTTAGGTAGTTTTTGACAGTATCTTCTTGTAAAAACCTCAGGAATCATGGAATTTTACTTAGTCATGCATTTCAAAAAAAATATATGCTGTTTAATGCTTTTTATAATCACCTGCGTCTTATCTGCGCAGACTGGGATAAAAGAACCGAGAACAATTTTTTTTGGACTAATAAAATTTGATTCAGACTCCCCATATGAAGATGGCTATTGGCTAAACAAATGGTTTTTTGCCCGTGAATTTGCCTCTCCAGTAAATATAATACCAATAGAGTTACGTTATGGTTTTGGGGTGACGGGTAAATCAAAAGGAGGGATTGGAAGTTTTGGTTCTAATTCATTCAAAGATGAACCAGAAAAAATACGATATGATAATGATGTAATTCCAATTAGCCAGGGCATAAGAAATATTTATGGTACATCCATAGAATTGGATATTGGTCTAATCAATCTACCACATTATATTGTTGGAACTAGTTGGATGAATGTTATGACAGGATTATCCTATCGAAAAAGCACCTTGCTTTATCCAGCAGAAATTCCATCTGATGAATGGGGAGCGACTCAACCTTTAGGGGCTAATTGGAATCAGAAAGCATATTTTTCTCCTAATCTAAATGAATATCTTGTAACAACACATCTTCAATATCAGCCATTTAATAATTGGTATATAAATTTCCGTTATGGATATGGGTTAGCATCTGCATTATTTTATTCACCAGATAGAACTGAAAAAGTATGGGACCAGAATTTATCTGGTTCAGGTAGTTCTGCATCAGGAGCAATAGGAGTCAGGTTTATTTTTGATACCGGATTAAATAATCGCTTTACCATTGGAGTTGATGTACGTCATTCTTACACAAAAATTCATAAAATAAATGATCCCAGTAATATAACTCCGATAACTCGATTTGATCTTTCTAATTATGGTGTATATGCAACTTTATCAGCATTTTATGGAGGTAAAAAAACTATCGGGGATGATGCAAAAAATTATTACTATAGAAAAGATTACATGGAAGCCTTAAAAAAATTCAAACAATTTATATCAGAATTTCCATCACATTCTAATTATCATCGTGCGAATGAATATATAGCTGATTGTGAATATAAAATCCCTTATAAATTAATGGAAAAAGGACTAGTTCTAGAAAAATCCGGAAAAACGCAAAAAGCGTTGAACATATATCAAATCGCAAAAACAAAAGTAAAGAATGATACTTTAGTCCTAAAAATGCTTGATGGAAGGATCGAACAAATTGCTCTTCTTTGGATGATGCAAGCAGAGAATATGTTGAATGAGTCTGATTATGTAATGGCTTATAATTTAGTAAAGACGGTTGCAGAATTTTCTATACAAGGGAAAAAAGAAATAAGAAGATTTAAATCTTGGGTCATTTTAAGTGAAGGGAAACAATATCAAGAGTTTGGTTTTATAGGTAAAGCAATGGAAAGATATGCTGAGGCACTCACATTAAATATTGATCTAATATTTGAAGTAAAATCCTTACAATACAAAGCAGGAATTCAGATGGCGAAATTAGCAAAGGAAGCTGATGAGTTTGAAGAAATTCAACTGGCGATATATTCTTTAGAATTAGCTCGTGATCTTGCCGGTGGTATAGGAAAAAGAAATGAAAAATTGTTAATAGATTTAAGAAAAAAATTGGAATTACTTGATGATTATAAATCAAGAGCGCTAATTGACAAACGAATGGTTCGTGGAAGGCTAGAATTAGATAGAGCACGCTCAGAAAAATTACGTATTGGACAAACCTTGCCTCAAGTTGAAGAATTATTAGGCCAGCCTCATGAAAAAATTTTGGGAGAAAATGGGAAAGATCCCACAAGACAACTTTGGATATATTTTATCGATCAAAAATCTTTACAATTATCTTTTTATGATTTTCAATTATTTAAAATAGAAAAACTATAATTAACATCTATTGATTCTAAACTGTTTAAAAAATTGAAAACAGAGTATCTTTAATATTATGAAAAATTTTATTCTAATACTTTTGACGATTGTCTTTTTTGGGAAAATCTATTCCCAATCAGATGATCGTGATTTTGATGAAGAACTTCGTTATCAAAATAAAGCTATTAATGCACTTAAGACCGAGATAAGGCAGCTACGGTCGAAACTTAAAACTACAGAATCACGTGAAAAAACGACGGCAAATCGTATAACCTCGATAGATAAAGAGATAAGATTAACTGGGAAATTGATACATTCCTTAAAAAATGAAGAAGAAAAAACAAAAAATAAGATTTTTCAATTACGCAATGATATTCTAAAAAATGAAAATGAACTGGAAGAATTACGTGTGAGATATGAAAAGAGAGTAATTAATTCTTATTTAAAAGGGAGATTAACTGATATAGAAAAGGTTTTTTCTTCAACTACCTGGCGACAGGCAATGTATCGAAATCACTATTTAAAAATCATTTCTGATATAGAAAAAAAGATGGTCAAGAAAATAGAAAAATTGTTAGTAGAGATTAGTCGTCAAAAAGTGGAGTTAGAGGCTGTCTTGCGAGATAATTTAAATCTGAAACGTGATAAAGAAGGTCAAGTTAGTTCTTACCGATCTATGCGAGTGAAAAGAGAAAAAGAATTGAATCGTCTTCGGAATGATAAACAGGCTCTCGCTAACTATGTTGATGAAAAAGAGGAAGGAATAAAGCAATTAGAAAATATTATTAAAAGGGTCCTTGAAGATAAAGCTCGATTTGAGCGTGAATTAAGAATTCGTCAACAACAAGAAGCATTAAAGACAAAAAGCTTTAAAGCACTTAAAGCTCAATTGCCTTGGCCTGCGGCAGGGAGAATTATCACGAAATTTGGAAGGCAGTGGAATTCCAAGCTTAAAACAACCACTGAAAATCCTGGGATAGATATTAAAGGTCAACCAGGATCACCCATTAGAACAGTTTTAGGGGGTATTATAACTACTATAACTTATATTAGAGGTTATGGTACTACTATAATTATTGATCATGGTGGAGGTTTTTATACAGTTTATAGTCATGTTACTAATATTCAAATTAATGTTGACAGCCAAGTGAATAATGGAGACGTTATAGCTTATATGGGTGATTCCGGTTCTATAAATGGAGCCAAACTACATTTTGAAATTTGGGGTAAAGGCCAAAAATTGGATCCTGAAGAATGGTTGATCAAAAAATAATAAGTGCTGATATTATTTCTGCGCAGATTAAAATATGGAATAGACTCCAAAAAATTGTCTCATCTAAACATATAGGTAATGCGTATCTTTTTTCGGGTGCACCTGGTTGTGGTAAGGAAGGTATAGCTCTAAAGTTTGCACAATTATTGAATTGCAATGGGCAAAGCAACAATATTTGTGGTCAATGTCCTTCCTGTATGAGATTTTTAAATTTGCAACATGAAAATCTAAAATTAATTTTTCCATTACCAACAAATAAGAGTGCCGTTAATAAAAAAAATATAGAAATAGATAATAAAGATTTAGATCTAGTCACTCACTCTATTGGGGAAAAATCAAAAGACCCTTTTTTCAAAATTCAGATTCCTAATGCAAATAGAATTCTTATACAGTCTATTCGTAGATTACGTAAAAGTTTGTATCTAAAAAGTACATTATTAGGTAGAAGAACAGTAATTATTTTTGATGCACATTTTTTATCAAAAGGGAAGGGGGAAACTGGGAACGCATTTTTAAAATTATTGGAAGAACCGCCCCGAAATACAACAATTATTCTTGTAACAGATCATGCAGAATTATTATTTGCTACAATAACATCAAGATGTCAAAGGATTATTTTCCCAAGATTAAAAAATAAATATATTAAAAAATGGTGTAATCTTGGAGAAAATGATATGGCTTTGTTAACGGGATTGAGCCGAGGGAATTTTCATCAAACTAGGTTTCTTATCACCCATTCGACGGAAGATCTTGTCCTTTTAATTGAAAATCTTATTGATTGTATTTGTAATGATGAACCTGAAAAATGGAGAAGGTTTATTCTGAATTATTCAAAAATGGCAAAGCAAAATCGAGCTAAATTTTCTTTTCATTTTTCACTTTTAACAATATGGTTTTATAGTGCAAACAAACTAATGAAAAACCTCAATGATATTTTACATAAGACAAACCTAAAAGTGGGCATGAATAATATTATAAATCAATATACTCGGGCAGACTTTTCTTCTATTGTCATCCACTTAGAAGAAAGCATAACGGCAATATATCGAAATCAGTATATGCCTTTAGTTTTAATTAATCTTTTACTTAATATTCAAAAAGCACTTCAAAAATGACAGAAACTTTTTATATAACTACTCCAATTTATTATGTAAATGATAAACCACATATTGGACATGCCTACACAACAATTTTAGCTGATGTTTTGACTAGATTTTATCGTAATTCTGGGGCAGATACATTTTTTTTGACAGGCCTTGATGAGCATGGGCAAAAAGTTCAAGAAGCAGCAGCAGAACTTAGTATTAAACCGCAAGACCATTGTGATAAAATGGCACCGCGGTTTATGGAATTATGGGAGAAGCTACATATATCCAATGATGATTTTATTCGCACTACCGAGAATAGACACAAAGAAGTGGTGAAAAATATTCTAAGACTTGTGAATGATAAAGGTGATATTTATGAAGCTGAATATGAGGGACTTTATTCAGTCTCTGAAGAACGATTTATAACAGATAAAGAAGCAGAAAATGAAGAGTTTAGAGATATAAAAAAGTTAAAAGAAAAAAATTATTTTTTTAGGATGAGTAAATATCAACATCAGCTTATAAAACACATTGAGTCAAATCCATATTTTATTCGACCTGATTATCGTAAAAATGAAATTTTAGGATTCCTTAGGAAACCGTTAAACGACTTGTGTATTTCCAGACCTAAATCGAGATTGAATTGGGGGATTGAGCTACCTTTTGATAAAAATTATGTTACCTATGTCTGGTTTGATGCATTAATCAATTATATTACAGCAGCAGGATATAATGCAGATGAAAAAAATTTTAAAAATAGGTGGCCAGCTTCCTGTCATTTAATAGGTAAAGATATTTTGACAACTCATTCTGTGTATTGGCCTACAATACTGATGTCTGCGGGTATAGAATTACCCAAATCAATTTTTGCTCATGGTTGGTGGTTGATGGATGAATCTAAGATGAGTAAATCATTAGGAAATATTGTTAATCCTATTGATTTAATTGATGATTATGGTGTGGACCCTGTTCGCTATTATTTGATGCGAGAAATGGTTTTAGGCCAAGATGCAAATTTTACCATAGATTCTTTTATTCAAAGATATAATAGTGATTTAGCAAATGATTTTGGAAATTTATTAAGCCGTGTAACTACACTAATAAATAAGAACTATGATAGTAGAATTCCTAATCCAGGTATACTTCAGGAACAAGAATTATTAATAAAATCAAGTAGTGAGACCTTATCAAATAGTGTGATTACCATGATTAGTGAAATGCGATTGAATGAGGCAATTGAAGAGATTATGCAATTTATTCGTAGTGTCAATAAATACATGGAAAAAAATGCACCTTGGAGAATGATAAAAGAAGATAAAGTTAATGCGGGGAAAATCCTATATACTGCTGGCGAGGCTCTAAGAATAGGGGCAATCTTATTATCGCCGGTAATGCCAAAACGTACATCAATATTGTTAGATATACTTAATAGTGAAAAGATTAATTATTCTTGGGGAGGATTAAAACCAGGCAACATAATTAAAAAGCATGATCCCCTTTTCCCAAGGATAAAATAGTTTTCAGCTATTCCTTAATCGGGATATACCAATTGTTTTCTTCTAGATCTACTCCACCTTTTATCTCTTCTATGATTACACGATCAATAATGAGTATTCCTCTTTTTGCCATTAGTTCAAAAGTGTCTTCACCATTTTTGTCTGGAGTTCTATCTGGAAAGTTTTTTCTTGTACGATGTATCCAGTAAGCATCAGATAAATTATTTTCATTAAATATTTTTTCAATTCTTTCTTTACCTAAAATAAATCCTAAAAAACCACCCCAAGTAGCAGTGGGATTATCAGAATCCCATCCTACAAGAGTACCTATTTGAATAGTACGTTTTAAATCTCCTTCACCGTAAAATAAGCTGATTAGACTTGCTGCAAAATTTATTCCTGAATCGAAAGGATTTTTATATTTGTAACCATCGTTATTATTTAATTGATAGCGGTGATAGACCTGATTACGTGTTTTTTCCCAATTATTTTTATCGGGGTTATTTAAATATGATTTATAAATGAAATCATACATTTTTGCAGAGTATGAATGGTTAGGTAATTGCTTCCGCGCTTCTTTATGTAGCCACTTCACTTTTTCCCCAATTGTTAATGAACTATCAACTTTCGAAGCCAAAGAAAACATTGTAACATAAAATTTAGATACCCATTCTGAATCAAATTTTGCTGTAACTCGTATAGGTAAATATGCCATTTTCAAAGCAACATCATATCTAACTGGTGAAAAAACGCCAAATATCTCAGTCGTTAACTGGGCATCGATCATAGAATAATTAGAATTATTTTCGGGTTCACTTGTCAGTGGAGGTGTAAGTTCATCAAGCATTAGATAATAGGCGGTTTCATTTGATACCCACAAATAGTTTTCGCCATTAGGTGCATCTTCATTAGAATAAATATGATTCACCCATCCATCCTTGATTTGTTGTGGAGACAGAATGCTGACATTGTTAATATCCAATAAGTGTTGGTACATATACTCAATATCAGTATCATCATCGGCAAACCATAATTCTTCTCGGTGCACAATATAATAATCGATGATTGTGTCTGATGGAGAAATAAAATTACCCCATATATTTTTTTGATCAATGTTTCCCCAATTTGCATCAGTGTAAAATGGGGGTTCTACTTTATCCATCTCTGTTATTAGTCCTGTCCAGTTACCTATTGATTGTCCAAGCCAAAAACCCTGCAACTGGTCAAGATATTTTTTACGCGAAACAATTATATCGGTATCGGAAGGTTTATAGATTGGATATTTTAGATCACTGTCAAATAAATAATTATCAGTTTTATTAGTACAACTAAAATAAAAGATAAGCAGTATAGAGAGGGTGGTCCTTAAATTTTGAAAAATTATAGACTTATCCAATTAGGATGTTTTGAAAAGTAAATTGTTTTTACTTTGAAAGTAGTTAGTAAAAAAAGAAGATGAAATTAGATATAATATAAGCAAATAAACATATATACCACTTAATCCAAACCAAGAGAAATTTTGCGAATAAAGAAGACTTATAACAAAAAGGGATTTGATACCTTCAGCTAAAATAGAATATTGTTTTTTATCCATTGCTGATGTGAATGAAAAAATATGAATCATAATAAATAATCCATAACAATAATTTAAAATAATATTTTGTTGATGAAGAATACTGAAGAAGTGAAACATAAAGAATAATCCAATATATTGTTGGATAAAAGACCATGCAATAAAAGAAGGTGAAAGATCAGTATGATATTTTTTTTGTTTATATGGATCAAGAATAGTGTGCAAAGGATATTTTAATTCAACATCTTCAGGACGCCATCCAGTAGGCATAAACCATATACGAACTTTATCCCAGATGTTTTCTGTGTGGTAAGCATCCTTTATTAATTGCCAAAGATGTTTAAAGTTAATCAAGATAGGATTCCAGGTTTTCACGGGTCTGAGGATACCATATATTGGTTTTATGTTTTCTAATTCCGGCTGAAAAGATCCAAATAGCTTATCCCATACAATGAGTATTTGCCCATAATTTTTGTCAATGTATTCAGGGTTTATTGCGTGGTGTACTCTGTGGTGCGACGGAGTTACAATAATTTTTTCTAGCCAACCCATTTTATTTATGAGTCTTGTATGATACCAAAATTGCATAAATAAATGTATGGGAGCCAGAATCGCAAAAACATGTGCGGGCACTCCTAATAAAGCTGCGGGTATCATCAGTAAAGCACCAAAATGTATTGTTTCTGATATACTCTGACGCAGGGCACAGGATAAATTAAATTCTTCACTACTATGGTGAATGACATGTCGATTCCAAAAAATATTAACCCGGTGATTGAGTCTGTGCATCCAATAACCGGTAAAATCTTGCACTAAAAATGCTAGTCCAACTGCTACCCAGATATGTGATATCTTATAGATAGTTAAATGATCAACGAGCCACCCATAACTAATTAGTACGATACTCAACTTCATACCATCTTTGGTGATGTTAGACATTCCTGAACTTAGACTAGAGATAATATCTTGAGATCTATTGATATCGAGACCAGCTTTTTTTGAAGCAACCCATTCCAATATGATCATTATGCTAAAAATTGGTATAGCAATAAATAGTGATTGTATAAAAAAACTCATTAGTGAAAATAATTTAAATTAATTGACTCTTATAAATTTCATAAAATTATTTATAATTATGGTAAAGGACCTATGTGAAAATTAAAACGGATTTCTTCCCCAAAATCTGGGGAGAAATCCTTTAAAGTATCTCCAGTAATTGATAAAAACTGGATCTCACCATTGATCCCTATTTTTTCTGGTTCGCTACCTCTGTTCCACCAGTGCTTAGAAATCCCATCCTCCATTTGATCTTTTAGTAGAAATTGATAATCCCCCTTTTTTAGTTCCATTGTAAAGATGTATTCTGTGGAATCTAAAAAATGATCTTCTGAGTATAAAACCTCCTTATCTGAATTTGTTAGTGTAAATGAATTTTCTTTTGCACGATTAATATTATTAGTTAAAAAACGTAAAGTAAACTTTTCAGGAAAAATTTCCGGAATTGGAATAACTGTTGACATGGAATTATTAATAATATTTTCATCAGGAATATTATTGGGATTCTTTAAAAGGACTACAAAAGTTTGTGATTTTTTCAGACCATGCCATTGTGGAGTTGGAAGCTCGATAGATTCGTATTCTAAAAATCTAAGTTCACCAGTCCATTTAAATATTGTTTTTTTTCTAGCTTTTAAGCCATAATGAATTTCTAGTGACCCTAAGTTATATTTGCCACTATTTTTTATTAAAATCCGAGGATTTGATAGATTGGGATTTAATCGACCATTTTTTTGTTTCTCAGTAGGATTGAGTATTTCAACTATTTCTGCGTCAATTTTAAAATTAGGTTTGCCATAAGAAAAAAGCTGATGCGTCATATAGAAAAAACCCTCTTTTTCGCCATTGTTTGAATAAGGTTCTATCCCATAATCAATATCGATAGTTTCTCCAGGTATTACATAAGGCGTTAATTCAAAATCATACTCATCTACTTTTGTTCCGGGGCACCAACCTGCTCGATCAAAAGGCCAAGTGCCACCCTGAGGATAAAGAGGGTTATTACCACAATCTTTCCAAACATTCCAACGAAATTTTTTCCAATTAGAGAGGTAGTATGTATGAGTTTTACTGTCCCATTCACAACAATTTCTTGGTCCTTCATGACCATGCCCTGATATAACAGCTTTGATTTTATAGCCACTTGAGCTAGGGTCAAGTTGAATAGTTTTTTTCTTTAAAACTAAATCATCTGATAAATCAGCATATTTATAATTCCCGTACGGGTATATGTTTTCAACTTTTAAAATGTTTCGAGTTGGTAATCCTTTAATAAATAAAAATTTAAGGTCAAGTAATTCTTGATTATTTCCAACAGTTATTTGCCGTTTTCCTTTTAAAATAGGAGAATAATCTGTTATATCATAGGTCCATTCCCAACCACTATCGCCTCCTAGATTTAACCTTTTTCCGTAAGGAGTGACAAAACTACCAATACTAAAAATTTCGCTTGAATCTTGTTTTGGAATTGAAATTAATGTATTCCATATATAGTCCCACTCTCCACATGGATATGAATCGCCTTTTGTAGCAGAATCGCACTTTAGAGTTTGTAGCATTATAATTTTTGACCATGGGCCATGTTCGGGAAAATGTACGTCTTTTTTATATTGAGCATTCCAACCTTCGGGGCTTGGAGTTTTCCAATTGATTGGATGCACAATAAGAGTATCTCTGGAAGTATTTGGTTTACTATAAACAATACTACTTAGAAAAAAAAATATTAAAGAAACAGATTTCATAACCATGATAATCATAAATTCAAATTACATTCCCTATCATTTTACAAGAAGAAAGATACACATGCTAACTGATACTCACTGCCATTTATTTTATGACCAAATCAAAGTGGATTTGGAATCAGTAATTAATAGAGCCAACAAAATGGGAGTTGATCGTTTTATATGCGTTGCTACGAATTTAGAAGATGCTGTGGAATGCTTAGATCTAAGCCAGACTCATGAAAATATTTTCGCAACAGCAGGGATTCATCCTCATGATGCTAAGGATGCTCCTTTAGATTATATAAATAAGATTTATGATTTAATGAATTTTGATACAATGGTCGCCATTGGTGAAATGGGCCTAGATTATTTTAGAAATCTATCGGGTGCTCGAGTCCAGAAAGATGTTTTTAGGACACAAATGCAAATAGCAGATGATTTAGGTAAGCCTGTTATTTTTCATAACCGTGATGCTGATGATGATGTTTTATCAATTTTATCTGATTTTCCTAGAGTAAAAGGTGTTGCACATTGTTTTTCAAGTACTCTCAATACTGCAAAAAGATTCATTGATCTTGGGTATTACATTTCATTTTCGGGTAACTTAACTTTTAAGAATAGCCATTTACCTGATGTCGCTGCAAATCTTCCATTAGATCGCATACTCGTTGAAACTGATTGTCCCTACCTAAGTCCTGTCCCTTTTCGTGGAAAACCTAATGAACCAGGTAGGACTAGATTTGTTGCCGAAAAGCTTGCTGAAATTTTTGAAGAACCATTTGAAATAATTGCCAAGATAACATCTGATAATGCAACTAAATTGTTTAAACTTTGAATCAGATGCCTAGAAATAATAAAACACATCCGTTTAGAAAAAAATGGGGACAAAATTTTATTACTGATATAAATCTTATTGATAAAATTGTAAAAATTATTAATCCCCAAAATAGTGAACATTTTTTAGAAATTGGGCCAGGTGAAGGGGTTTTCACAGAACGCATATTTTCTAGAGTAAATAACATGATTTCAATAGAAATAGACCCACTTTTAGTTAAAGAATTAAGGAATAAAATTAATTTAAAGGGGCTCCATATAGTTCACGGAGATATTCTTAATCAGGATATTGCAGATCTGCCGATAACTACACCAGTGCGAATTATTGGCAATATACCATATAATATCACTTCGCCAATTATTTTTTGGTTAATAGAGCAATTAGATTATTGGGATGACGTACATATTATGATGCAAAAAGAAGTGGCAGATCGTCTTTGTGCATCAGTTGGGACAAAAACATATGGAAGACTAACGGTTGTGGTGGGCGCATATTTAGATATTCATTATTGTTTTACTATTAAACCGGATGTATTTATCCCAAAACCAAAGGTTGATTCTGCAATTGTTAGATTTTCAAAGAAAAAAGAACCACTTATTTCTGATGAAAAATATAAACGTTTTAATCGGCTTGTTTCTTCGGCCTTTTCACAACGAAGAAAAATGTTACGGAATACACTTAAAGGATGGGATCTTCCAGAAGGCGTGAAGCAAAGGATAGATTTCACAAGAAGACCCGAAACCTTAACCATCAGTGAATTTGCATCGATGGTTTAGTCCTTGGAACTGATACCTTAAACCGGTAAAATCGCCGACTTTTCAAAGTAAAAAATATTTAATCAATACCACAAACTACACTCTGGAGGTGATTAAAGTGGTAGAAGTTCAGGTAAAAGAAAAAGAGTCTTTTGAGCGAGCCCTTCGTCGATTTAAAAAGATGTGGGAGAGAGCGGGTGTCCTTAGAGAAATTAGGAATAGATCTTTCTATGAAAAACCAAGTGATACAAAACGCGAAGCGAGGAAAAAGACTGTTCGTCGTATGAAGCGAATGGCTAGGATTGAAGCGTTACGTAATGATCCACGTGCCAGCCGTCAACGTCGACGAAGGCGTCGTAAATAAATTACCTTATAAAAACTAATAAAGCCCTGTATAAATCAGGGCTTTTGTTTTGGAAGATTATCATCTTATTGCCAATTTTGGTGGTAAATAATAACTAAATCAGGATATAAATGTTAATCCAAAGTATTTCTGGTGTCCGAGGTCTGGTAGAATCTCATTTAACTCCTAAAATCGCAATCAAATACGCCAAGGCCCTTCATAAATATCTTCCTAATGGTGTGATCATAACTGGTAGAGATAGTAGACCATCTGGAGAATTGATCTTACAGGCAATGACTGATCAATTAATAGTTTTGGGCAGATCCGTAGTTAGCTGTGGTATTGTTCCAACTCCAACAGTTCAATTTATGGTTAATAATACAGAAGCCGTAGGCGGATTTATTGTAACTGCAAGCCATAATCCTATAGAGTGGAATGGAATAAAATTTTTGAGGGGGGATAGCACCTTCTTTCATCCTGAACAGTGTAAAGATTTATTTAAAATTGTGGATAGTAACTCAGACCTACAAGAGGCTGATGAACATGGGCTTTTCTGGCAAGAGCAAAATGCTATCCAAAAGCATATCATATCTTGTGTTAGTCTTAGTTGTATTGATTTAAATAGAATTCGAAAAAGAAAATTTAAAGTGGTAATTGATGCTGTAAATGGTGCTGGATCAAAAGCTCTTCCAGCAATGTTAGAATCATTAGGTTGTGAAGTCCTAGAATTAAATTGTGAACCAAATGGTCAATTTACAAGAGGAACGGAACCCCTGCCTGAGCATCTTGATGAACTTTCTAATATGGTAAAAGATAATCATGCCGATGTCGGGTTTGCAGTTGACCCAGATGCAGATAGACTCGCGGTAATTAGTGAAAAAGGAGACCCCTTAGGAGAGGAGTATACTATTGTATTGGTTGCAGACGGATATATAAAACAAACGGGTCAAGTGGAACAATTTGTTGTTAATCTATCTACTTCATTAGCATTAGAAAAACTGGCTGAAATTAAGAATTGTTCTGTAACTAGATCACCTGTTGGTGAAATTAATGTAGTGAATAAAATGATTGAAATAGGTTCCAAACTTGGTGGAGAAGGCAATGGCGGTGTAATTCTAAAAGAGAGTCATTTAGGTAGAGACTCACTTGTTGGAGTAACAATGGTTTTAAATAGAATGTCCCAATCAAATGAATCACTAAGTAGTATTCATAAATCTTTGCCGCAATTTGATATGGTAAAAGATAAAGTAAGTATCGAAGGCATTGACTCAGACGGGTTTATTGAAAGAGTGGGGCAGCTTTTTGATGATGCAGAAAAAAATACCATAGATGGAATAAAATTTACTTGGAATGATCGATGGGTTCATCTTCGCAAATCTAATACTGAACCAATAATGAGGATTTATGCAGAAGCTACAGATAGAATTCAAGCTTTAGAATTAGTGTCAAAGATAAAAAATCTTGTCTAAATGAAAGATATTGCAAACCTTATTGATCATACCAATCTTTATCCACAAGCATCTCAAGCTGATATTATTAAACTATGTGAAGAAGCAGTTAAATATAAATTTTTATCCGTATGTATTAATCCCGTATATGTTCCACTTGCAGTATCAATTTTAAAAAATAAAAGTCCAAGAGTGTGCACAGTGATTGGTTTTCCCTTGGGAGCTATATCTGGAGAAATGAAATTTGCTGAAGCAAGGTTTTTAATACATCAAGGTGCAGATGAACTGGATATGGTTTTAAATATTGGAGCTCTAAAAGAAAATAAAATTGAAATTATTAAGAATGAAATAGAAAAAGTTGTAAACGCAGCAGATGGTAATTGTGTAAAAGTAATTATAGAGACATATTTATTAGATAAAGAAGAAAAAATTTTAGCTTGCAATTTGGTTCAAGATTGCGGTGCAAATTTTGTTAAAACTTCAACTGGGTTTTCTAGGGGTGGAGCTACTTTTGAAGATGTAAAACTCATAAAAAAAACTGTGGGTGATCATTTGGGTATTAAAGCTAGTGGGGGAATAAAAACTAAAGAAGCAGTTCTTTCATTTATTGATGCAGGTGCTAATCGTATTGGAACTAGTCGTGGAGTTGAGATTATATCATGAGTGACCCAATGGTTTTGAAAAGAGGATCTGAAGTAGAATTAGAGATTAAATCACTAGCATATGGCGGAATGGGTGTAGCAAAGACTGATAATTTTGTAGTATTTGTAAAAAATGCAATTCCAGGACAAAAAGTATTTGCTCGTGTATATAAAAAGAGAAAGGGATATGCTGAAGCGAGCGTAAAGGAGATCCTTAAGGAATCTGAGTATGCTGAAAAAGTTCACTGTAATCATTATTATATATGCAGTAAACTTCAAAGTTTATCGTACGATCAACAGATAATTGAAAAATCAAATCAGGTAGAAGACACCTTTCGAAGGTTAGGAGGATTTTCAAAATTCTCTTTAGATGAAAAGATAGTGGCCAAGCATATTTTTAATTATCGTAATAAAATGGAATTTACTTTTTCACCACATCGATGGGTACTTGAGAATGAACCAGATGGTGTGGATCGTTCTTTTGCGTTGGGCTTACATATGACTGGGAGGTATGACAAAATACTTGATATTCATAACTGTCATATACAGCCGGAGATTGGTGATCGTATACTATCAGTAGCTAGAGATGTTTGTCTAAAAAATCCTCAGCTCAGACCATATGATCCAAAAACGCATATTGGATTTTTACGTTTTTTGATGATTCGTTTTGGTTTTAATACTAATGATCTTATGGTCAATATAGTTACATCATATAATGACATGAATAAATTATCCCCACTTAGTGATACGCTATTAGAACAAGTACCAGAGATTACTTCCATGGTTAATAATGTTAACACACGAAAGGCAGATGTTGCTTTTGGGGAATATGAGACGTTATTATATGGGAACCCCTATATTCATGAAAGATTAGAAAACTTAACCTTTGAAATATCTGCTAATTCTTTTTTTCAGACAAATACAATACAGGGG
>CAZEER010000028.1:0-11362 GCA_964511215.1 uncultured bacterium
TTGACCAGGCTAAGGTATTCCTATATGATTCTTCAGGTACTAAATTGTATGAAGAATTTGTTGTGTCACGGAATGGTAAATTTACTTTTGAAAATGAAATCATTGCCGGTGACTATACAATTATGGTTTATGGTAATGGAAGTGGAAACGGTGGAGATAGAGTAAAGGTAATTAATCGAGACATTGAAAATTTGAGGATAAACCTATCTACTGAAGGGCTAAGATCGACAGTATGGGTAGAAAGAGGAGTAGGGCAACTTACTGTTCATTGGTCTGATATACCTCAGGCTAAATCATATAATATTTATAAAAATGATCGTCTAATAAAAAATATAATTGGAGATACACTATATACTGATATTGTAGCACCTGGTGTTCCTACAATCTATATGGTAAGGTCAATTGATCTTTATGACTTAGAGGGTCCAACATCTAATTCGGTCACAGAGAAGGCATCGTATGCACCACCCGAATTATCTATTACTGTTGTTGCTGGGGGCTATACTTTGGAAGGTAGTGGGCGCCATATTGACTTGAGTTGGCCAGAAGTCCCAGGCGTTAAAAAATATGCATTATATAGGGATGACACACTACTTGTCAAACAATCTGATCTTACATATGAAGAAAGAGATCTTAAATGGAATACGACATATATATATGCGATCAACTCTATAGATAATGAGGATATAGAGGGTGTGAATTTTGTAGATACGGTGACTACTCATCCAGAAGTGACTGCTCCAGTATTTAAGTTGGAAGGAAAAGTGAACTCAATTGATATTTCTTGGCAAGCTATTCCAGGAATGGAAGGGAAATATAAAATATTTAGGGATGGTGGAAATATAGCTGACTTAGATGCTTTAGGGTTTATTGATCCAGTAAACCCTGGTATCGAATATTGTTACACAGTCGCAGCTGAAGACACCCATAAGACTGTAGGTCCCGAAGCTTCTATCCAATGTGCAAAAGGATATTTTGCTCCACCAGCTAATTTTACTGGAAGAATTTTGCGAAATTTTGCGGCATTCAACTGGGAGTCAGTATTAGGAGTATCGGGATATCGTATTTATCGTGATAATGAACTAATACATGATACACCGGATGGGACCGATTTTGTCGATGAAAGTTTAAAATTTGATACTTATTATACTTATGAAGCTTCTAGTTATGATAAAGAAGGAGATGCAGGACCAAGAATTACCTATCCTCTAACTACCCATGAGGAAGTATTAGCGGTGGATTTAACAGCTGAAGCTGATTTAGAAAAGATTACCTTAAGTTGGGAAAAATCAACACTACGAGTTGATCACTCATATCGTATTTATAGAGATAAAGAATTATTAACTGAAGTCACAGGTACTGTATATCAAGATATAGTGCCAGCTGGAAAATATTACTGCTATGAGGTTACTGTGGTTGATAAGTATGATACTGAGGGACCACCTTCAAATTCAGAATGTCAAAAGGTATTGGTTAATTATCCTCGAAAACTTCAAGTGACTGGCGATGTTAGAAGAGTCCTATTTAGTTTTAAAAAGATGGTTGGTGCAATTTCCTATAACATTTATCAAGTAGATAAAGAGACAGATTCAGTAAGTTATTTGACAAAGACGAAGGGAGTACGATACGAAGATAAGGGTCTAGAATTTGATACTGAATATTGTTATCAAATTGCAAGTGAGGATATGGATGGTGATGAGGGTCCTAGATCTCCAACTATGTGTGGATATGTATTACCCCCACCAAACCTGACTCTTATAGAGAAGAAGTTTGTTGAAAATACTGGTAATGGTATGTTAGATGGTCGTGAGAATGGATGGGCAATCTTTAAAGTGGTGAATGATGGCCGTAGTCCTGCAAGAGAACTTAAACCTTGGCTTCAACCAAAAGAGGGAACAATGACCCCTTCCTTAAAAATAGATTCTGTATCGACGATTCCAATTCTTTTAGTTGGTGATACACTTCAGGTAGAATTTTCAATCTATGCTAAATTAAAAATTGAAAGTGGTGATAGAGATTTTCTTTTTAGAATGGAAGAGTTTTCAGGACAAGATCTAAAACCAGAGCCAATATCATTTCCTACTTTAAAAGTCACACCACCAAACCTAAAAGTGACTGATTTTGCAATTGATAGTGAATGGGGGCAAAATTATATCCCAATTAATGAAACAGTTACCATGACCATAAGGGTTCAAAACCTTTCTGCTGGACTCACTGATACTGCTAGTGTAAAATTTTCTCGAGATAGCTCCTTTATATCGGATGATGCTGACGAATTGCATGAATTTGGATTGATAGGTGGTGGGGAATATCTTGATTTTAGTTTTGAAATTATGTCACGTGCAGAAAAT
The DNA here is from genome assembly GCA_964511215.1 of uncultured bacterium. GTDB lineage: Bacteria > Fidelibacterota > Marinisomatia > Marinisomatales > UBA1611 > CAZEER01. The sequence continues at coordinate 2,352 of CAZEER010000028.1, forward strand.
TTCACTATAGAACTTGAATTGTATGATTATTTTGAAACTCGCCAAGTGATACCTATTTTCGTTGAGACAATGAAAACTTATAAAGGTGAAAAAGATTTAATTATTTATAAAACACCTTATCCTAAGAATGTTGAAATTGGCAAAAAGGCGGAGATTCCTGATTTGCTAACTAATATTCCAAAAGGTTCCATGAAACATGATGTGATTGGAATTGTATTAGGTAGTCCGTTATTCCGTGATTCAACTATTGCTGGTAAAACATCAACCCATGAGAATGTCAAGCAAGTAAGAAAATATTTTTACAATCTTTTTGGGATGGGTGACCATGAGATTGTTCCTAGTCAGTATTGGCATTTTAATGATGGAATATCGAGTAATGATTTTAAAACAATTTTTGATCCTGGAGTAGGTTATGTAAGAGATAAGATTGTATCTAACCTTGAATATTCTGATAAAGATACACTTGACCTAATTGTTTATTTTAGTGGCGAGGGTACAACTATTAATGATAGGAAAGTATTGCTACCCTATGATGCAAATATAAGCAGAAGTACATCTTTTTATTTCCTAGATGATCTATATAAAAATTTAGCCAAACTCCAGGCTATGCCTGAAGTAGGTGATGTTACTATTTTTATGGATGTTGATTTTAATAATGCTGCATTTTCTCAGAATATTGTTAAAAAATTAGAAATTGATGAAGAAACTCAAAAAGGTAAAAAAGGTAAAAAAGGTAAAAAAGGTAAAAAAGGTAAAAAAGGTAAAAAAGATGAGGTAGAAGAGCCTTTAATAGTTTTACCTAAGGAAATTATGCCGCCTGAAACAATCACAGCTTTTTTTGCATCTAATACAACCCAGATTGCCTATGAACACCCTGATTATAAGAATAGTCTCTTCACTTATTATTTACTAAAAGGGTTAAAAGGTGAAGCTGATAATGGTGATAAATCACTAACTGTTTCTGAGCTTTATAACTATATCCAAAAGAATGTAGAAGATAAAACAAAAATATTATATAATGATTTACCTCAGATTCCTGTTCTGTTTACCTCTACTCCAGATAAGGTTATCTACCAATTACCATAATAGAATAATTTATAATCAAATGCTAAATCGATTCCATACGGTCCTGGTTTACAGGAAGGTACTGTATCTTGCGATTTCTGCATCAGTATTTGCAAATAGTGTAAAAATATCAGGGGTGGTTAATAATCAGGAAAATAAACCCATTAAAAAAGCTCTGGTAACTATTAGAAGTTTAAAAGATGAAATTTATATGGAGACAACAACCAGTCGTAAAGGAGAGTTTAAATTCCCAGATGTGAAGCCAAAGTTCTATTTTTTAGTTGTAGAACATGAAACATATGGTTCAAGGAGAATCAAACTTAATCCTAGGAAAAACAGAAATAATGATTTAAATCTTTTTTTACAATTAAATGGTGAAGAACATAAAGTTGAGTGTTACTTATATGATACTAAACCTCCTACTGAATATGATCCCATTCTTAACGTGAAAAATTTCAATGTTACTTCAAATCCTGAGAAAATTATTCTTGAATGGAAGGATAATAAACAGGCAGTAATGTATAAATTGTATGAAAATGATATAGAATTATATTCTGGTGAAGATACACGTTTTGAAAAACCGGTTAATCCAGGAGCTGAATTTTGTTATACTGTAAAAGCTGTTGGCAATTATGGTTTGGAGGGGAAAATATCATCAAAAAAATGTATAAGTGCAAAAACACAAAGCCCAAGAGATGTAAAAATAGATGTATATAAAAACACATTCTCTTTGAGTTGGTCAAATGTCGATGGTGCTTTATCATATAATCTCTATAGAGACGATATAATGATTGGAAATGTTAGTGAGAATCAGTACAAAGATTTAGATGTGGATTTTGATAAGGAATATTTCTACAAAATTACAGCTCTTGATAAACTAAATATAGAAAGTGATCCATCAATAGAAATAAAAGCTAGGTCACATAAACTAATTGAGCCTCCCATCCTATCATCAATAAAAAGTGAAAATAGTAAGGCTTTAATTTGGAATAATGTTGAAGGAGCGGTGATATATAACATATATAGAGAGGGAGAGAGGATTGCATCAACTGACCAGAATTCTTTTGTTGATAATATATTACCCGGAAAAAAATATTGTTATGAAATTACAGCTGTTGATTCATATGAAATTGAGAGTGCCATATCAAATAAACATTGTACGAAAGTTTCAATTGCAATGCCCAAAGGTTTACAGGCAGATGCAGATGTCTCAAGTATCAAGTTGTATTGGGATAACGTTGCTGGAGCTATCTACTACAATGTCTATGAAAGGGTAAATCAAGATTCAATTGTTTCCATAGGTAAGACAAATCTTAATCACTTTATTATTAAATCATTAGAGTTTTCTGCAAATGTTTGTTATGTTGTTACTGCAGTTGATTCAGAAAATGATGAAAGTAAATATTCTATTTCTGCATGCAATAGGGTATTTGACCCACCACATTTCACAATTCAGAGTTATAGAATTCTTGAGCCATCAGGTAATAGAATCCTAGATTCTCAGGAAAGTGGAGCTATCCAGTTTGCAATTTTTAATGATGGTCAGAGTCCTGCTCATAATGTAATCGTTTCCGTGTTGCCCAAAGTGCCAAATCCAGATTTAATAGTAGGGCAACCTATTATACTGGACACTCTAGAAGCTGGTCGGATTAAATTTGTTAAGATTGATATCAAAGCTATGTTGCGGGTAGCAGATGGTGATAATGAATTTGAATTAAATATTACATCCAGAGAAAAAATAAAATTAGATACTCCTTTTATCTTTAATGTAGAATCAAAAGCAATGTTACCATCTAAAATGATTATTGCCGATTTTGCAATTTCAAATGAATTTAATACGCGCTATATACCAAAAAATGAAAAAGTGACTCTGACCATTCGTATTCAGAATGTTGGAGAAGGAGAAACGGAATTTGTCGATGTTATTATTAAAGAAAATAGAACATTTACAACCCCTGGATTTACTGGAAATATTACACTCCCTGCTTTTAAAATGGGTGATTATATGGATATCGAGTTACCAGTTATGACTTCACAAGACCATTTTTCTATTGATGTAAAATTGATTGATTATCTAGGTAAAACTTCAGAAAAACGCATTAATTTGCAAACTATGCGTAATTATAGATCTCCATTAGAATTAACCATTCAAGATATTGGTACCGATAATATCGAATATTATCCAGATGAAATAGGCGAGGTTGATGTAGACCGTCATATACCATTAAGCAGAAAAAACCCAAATGGCATAGCAATTGTTTTTGGCATTGAAGATTATAAAGACCAAAGGTATCCGAAGTTGGAATATGCTAAAAGAGATCGAGATATAATGCGAAAATATTTTAGTCAAGCATTTGGTTTCTCAGATTTTCAGATGTTGCCATCCAAACCTTGGCAAATGGAAGGTGGGCCATCAGAGGAAGAATATCAAATAATTTTCGACCCTCATGAAGGAGATTTAAGAAAGCGTGTTATTTCCGCAGAAAAATATTCTAATATGGAAGCTATCGATATATTTCTTTATTATCGAGGCTATGGAGAATGGATTAATGGGAGACCATTACTAATACCTAAAGATGCAAAATATGATCATAATGCTACTAAATATCCTCTTGAAGAAATGTTAAGGAATTTGAGCAAATTGTCTGTGCTAAGTACTATAAAGAGTATTACAATTTTTTTAGATATTAGCTATACCAATCCTGAAAAATCTGCAGGGCTATCATGGGATTTTCCAGAATTACCAGAAAAAATAAGTATATTGAGTGCTTCTTCAAATGGTGAAACATCCCAAACCTATAAAGATAAAAAACATAGTTACTTTACGTATGCACTTTTAAAAGCACTTGCTGGAGGTGCTGATGATGGTAATAATATAATTACTCTCGGAGAAATTACAGAGTATGTTTATAGGTCAATCCCACAATATCTGAATGAAACACCTGGTTCAATCAAACAAAATGCTGAATTTGTTGGTTCTGATTTAAAAAGGACTATTATTGATCTTCGCTAGGGGATATGTATAATCAGTAATGAATGAATAAAGTATCGTCACTTAAAGATAGTTTGGGAAAAGGGTTTGCTCTTTTAGTAATTATTGGTTCTGGATTTTCTATTATAAAATGGAAAGAATACGAAGCAAATGCTCTTTCTGAAATTAGAAAAAAACCTCAAGACACGATTGCTACTATTAATGAACAATCACCAGAAATGATGGCAAGAATTAGTATACTCGAAAAGATGGCTATAAAAGAAAGAGAGAAGGTCAAAGTAATGGTAGAGCATGATAATTCACCACTTACGTCAACCTATCCTATAATACTTGATGCTACTAAATCATTTGATCCTGATATTGGTGATAAATTACAATTTATATGGAAGCAAATTGATGGTCCAGATGTAGATCTGAAACCAAATGTTTTTTCCAGTAAAGTGAGTTTTGAAGGAGAAGCAGGGGAGTACACTTTTGAATTAAAAGTGTTAGACGATTATGGTTCTGAGGCAACTGTCACTAAAACTGTGATTATTGAACCTGAGCCCAATACGCCCCCTGTTATTGATCTAATGGTGAGACAGGGATCAGAATTAAATTAGATTTATATCACCAATTCATTTAATTTTTTTCAAGAAATTTTAGTTAATTAATATAATATATCAATATGAGTAATCGCATTGCTATAGGAATTGATATAGGTGGGACAAATACTGTTTACGGCTTTATTGATACATCAGGTGCCGTATATCATTCTCAGGAAATTCCTACTGAAGGGTCTAAACCTATTGATAATCTTATAGAAAGAATAGATTCTGGGGTGAATGATTTTTTAATAAAGAATCCCGAATTAGAGCTTTGTGGTATAGGCATAGGTGCTCCTAACGGTAATCACTATACAGGAATGATTCAAGATCCACCTAATTTAAGTTGGGGGAATATAAATATTGTCTCAATTTTCACAGAACGGTTCAAATGTCAGGTGCAATTAACTAATGATGCAAATGCAGCTGCTTTAGGTGAAAAATATTTTGGAATTGCAAAAAATATGGATGATTTTATTGTAATCACTTTAGGCACGGGACTAGGTAGTGGTATTTTCAGTGGTGGGAGTCTATTATATGGACACGATGGTTTTGCAGGTGAAATGGGACACATATCTATCGATCACCATGGTAGAAGATGCAATTGTGGGAATAATGGCTGCCTAGAATCTTACGCTTCAGCAAGTGGGATAAAGAAAACAATCCATGAATTATTACAAATAGAACCGGATGATGAACTGTTGAATAGAATTAATAATGAGAAGATTGATGGCAAAATTCTTGACACAGCATTTGATAATGGTAATAAAACAGCACAGAAGATTTACGAATATACAGGAGAAAAGTTGGGCCAAGGGCTTGCGCTAGCTGCAACTTTACTTAGTCCTGAAGCATTTATATTTTATGGAGGTTTTAGCAATGCAGGATCTCGAATATTAATTCCTGCAAAAAAATCAATGGACCGTAATCTAATAAATGAACATAGTGAAACTATCAGGCTATTGCAATCTGATTTACCACAAGGTCAAGCTGGAATTTTAGGTGCAGCATCACTGGTATTGGATCTAGAAGAAAATAATTATAGAGTGACTTAGGTTACCTTTTATTTAAATAATTATGACTAAATTTGCCTCTATATTTAAGAGGCTATATAATGTTTTTAAGATTATTTATAATCATCGGATTTTGTGGTGTTATTCTTGGTGAGAATTATTCTCTTAGCTTTGATGGAGTAGATGATTATGTTGAAATAGCAGATTCTGATGAACTTGATGGAATGGAACAACTTACTGTTCAATTCTGGGCAAATCTTTCTGAATATTCTTTAGATGCATCTATGGGAACAAATTTCATTATGAAGACTGAACATCCTTCCGATTATAATTCATATAGCTTTTATACTGCTGGAGATGAGAATAGACTCACTTTCCGCGTTATGACGATATCAGGCTCAGCTGGAGCAGATCTATTTAATTATTCAGACCATGTTAACTTGAATGAATGGCATTTGTTTACAGGTGTATACGATGGTCAAAATATCCAACTTTACATCGATGGGGTTTTAATGGTTGAAGATGATCTCTCTGGTACGGTAATACAGAATGAATATCCAGTAACTATAGCTAATATCAATAATCCTGCATCAACTAAGAATTATTATGGGAAGATGGATGCTCTTTCAATTTGGGATACCGCTCTTTCTCTTTCAGATATACAATTATATTTGTCTTCCTCACCTGAAGGTATCGAAGAAAATTTAATCGGTTATTGGGATTTTAATGAAGGTAGTGGTAACGTATTAACTGATGTAAGTGGCAGTGGTAATAATGGTGTAATCTATGGTGCATCTTGGAGTGATGGTGTGTCTCCTCTCCCTAATATTGCAGTTTCACCTGACTCCCTTGTGCAGCAGTTGTACATGGGAGATTCCATTGAGCAAATATTGACAATATATAATAATGGTGAAGCTGACCTTATATGGGATTTGGGTTTCTCATCTTTTCGCGATTCAAATGAAGAATTTACTCTACCCGAAATGTTTAGAAACGATATGCTATATTCAGAAAGTGGATCAACAGGTGAAGAATATTACACTGATGATAATGTAGATTTTAATTATGCTGCAAACTCAGATAGAGATGGGCTATATGATATTTTAGTCTATAATAATAGTACTATTGCTAACATCATTAATGAACACTCAGAACTTAGTGCAACATCTGTACAATACCCTAATGCAGAGACTCTTGAAGATGTAGATGTATTATTTAATATAAGAAAAAATAATGAGCAACCTGAGGCTACCTTGGAATGGATTTACAATGGCGGAACCTGGGTAGGTGAATGGAGTAGTAATGATTATCCTATCAGTAGTTGGGGGGTGATTGGAGGTAGTGTTAATGGTGGATCGTGTTGTACTCAGAGTATTAGCATACTTGATCAGGGACATTGGCTTGCGCAGAATATTGATTGGGACAATATTCCTATAGGAGCAGGCCCAACCCAATTTCAGAGAAATATCACAATAAATGATTCAGAAGCCAGTGTCATAGTATCTTCATATCATAGTGTTTACGGAGAAATACCTCTCATTGTTGAGAAATCTTATGGCAATGGTACAATTATTCTTTTTAATTGGGACTACCAGGATAGCCCAAATAATTACAATGGCGTGCCAGAAATGATCAGACAGATGGCCTACTATGCTGCTGCTATTTCTGGTGGTGTAAATTGGATCTCATTTTCAGAAACATCTGGGGTAGTCAGCCCAGGATCATCTCAAAATATTCAGTTAGAATTAAATACTCTGGATTTAGATGCTGGGACTTATGATACAGAAATTTTTATTCATAGCAATGACCTAGATCAGGCTTCTTTGGGAATACCTGTACAATTGACTGTGGAAATTCCTTATCCTGAAATAGAAATTTCTCCTTTAAGCTTTGATGAAGTTCTTTTCGTCGGAGATTCGATTGAAAGATCATTGACAATCAGTAACAGTGGTGTAGCTACACTTGATTGGAATTTAAATTTTTATGATTATGGTCGTGATGGGACATCTTATACTTTTACAAATTGTGGTAAAGAGGGGCATCTTGGACCATCTCAAAGTGAATGTGATGTTGAATATCAAGGTACATCATTGCAACAGATGGTAGATGTGACAGATGGTATCCAAGAGTGGATGGTTCCACAGACAGGTCATTATACTATTGAAGCATTGGGCGCACAGGGCGGTGCTGGAACAACTAATGGTGGAGTAGATGGTGGATTAGGTGCTAGAATGAAAGGAGAATTTTATTTATCTGCAGGAAGTCAATTATATATTCTGATTGGTCAACAAGCTGATGGCATTAGTCGTGGTGGTAGCAACGCAGGTGGCGGTGGTGGCGGTGGTACTTTTGTAGTATTAGATTCTAATACTCCTTTGTTGGTTGCTGGTGGTGGTGGTGGAACTGGGGCAAATTCAGGTGTCATCAATACAAATACTCATGGACAATCAGGTGAGAGTGGTGGAATTTCTAGTCAAAATTCAAGTGTTAGTCAAGATGGGGAAGGTGGCTATTCTGGATATGATGGTGCAGGTGGTGGAGGCTTTTATGGAAATGGAATTAACTCCGAAAGTGTAGGGCTTGGTGGCTCTTCATTTATAAATGGAGGCATCGGAGGTCTTTTTGGCCAAGATTGTGGTTACCCATGTGGGTCGCATATGGGTTATGGTGGTTTCGGCGGTGGCGGCGGTGTAGGACACGCCGGCGGTGGCGGTGGCGGTTACTCAGGTGGTAATGGTACCGGACAGTGGGGTAATGGTTCTTGGACAGGCGGTGGAGGCTCATTTAATGTAGGCCAAAATCAGGAAAATCAGTCAGGTATTAATTCGGGTCACGGTCTTGTTATTATTACACCTAACAGTTTAATCACCCCATGGGCAGAATTATCTGAAGCTTATGGATCAATATCTGTAGGACAATCAGATACTATAGAGGTTGAATTTAATGCATCTGAATTAGAATTTGGTACATACTCAGCTGGAATTAGAGTAATAAGTAACGATGAAGATGAATCAATAATAGATATTCCATTATCTCTAACTGTTTATGATGATGTGACAATAACTGATATAGATGATGCATCAATAAATGAAGATTCCCAGCTGAACTTGTTTTTATCAAATAATTATACAGCTTATGATTATATCTATAGCGCTAACACCGATACATCTGCAGTAGTTGCATTTATTGAAAATGATACCTTACGATTAATACCACAGCTAGATTGGACAGGTGTTGTATCTGTTTCGGTGACATTAACTCTGGAGAATTATTTATCAGACACTACAGAATTTATACTCACGGTATTACCAGTTAATGATCCTCCAAATGCATATAATGAGGTATTCTATGTTAATG